>NZ_JBICCO010000038.1:0-55440 GCF_043119405.1 Achromobacter sp. 413638 | reverse complement strand
GAGGGGCTTGCGGGGAGCGTGCGTCTCATGCCTGTCGTGTCTCTGATGTGCCGCGGCATTGCCGCCGGAACGGTAATGGCGATATTTACCAAATATCAGTTGTTAATGGGGACGCAATATTTACCGATATAAATGTAGGTTTGATGTCAGGCGGTATCTTGCCAGCGCCAAAAGGTAATGACAATTTATTTCATTGTGGCCGGATGGCCACTTGCCGTGAATGCCAGGGATGCGGGCCGACGGTACGCTGAAATCAAGTGAAACCGTTGCCCGGCCTGGGGTTTTGAAGGGTTTCAAATATGATTGTTCTGAATATTGGGGATAGGCGTTACATGTCTGTTGTCGTCACGCTGTGAATGCTGGTATAAACCCTGATGTGTATTAATTGTTAATAGATAAGACTATATACACGTTTCTAAACACTTTCGATTTTCGGGTTAACCGGAGTCCGCAAGATGCGCCAGGATGACCGCAAGACGAGTCGCGGCGAATGTTCGGCAAGGCCGGCCGGCCAGGGGCCGCTGCCTCGGGGACACTCATGAATCCGGGTGACGTCGTTCCGCTTTCCTTCAATGGCGGCCTGGTCGCGCTGTCCTTCCTGACGGCGGTGCTGGGTTCCTATGTGGCGCTGCTTGCCGCGGTCGGCATCCGCACGGAAACGCAGGACGGCGATATCCGCCTTGGCTATATCCTCATCGGCGCGGTGGCGATGGGCGGCGTCGGTATCTGGAGCATGCACTTCATCGGCATGCAGGCACAGGACCTGCCGTTCCTGGTCGGTTACCAGGTGGGTTTGACCGTACTCAGTTTCCTGGTTGCCGCGGGGTTCTCGGGATGGGCGTTCTGGTATGTGGGGCGTGACCGTTTCACGATCGGACGCTGCCTGGTCGGCGGCCTGGCCGCGGGCCTGGGCGTGGCCGCCATGCATTATGTCGGCATCAGCGCCATGCGCATGCCGGCAGTATTCCTGTGGAATCTGCCGCTCGTTGTTTTATCGGTTTTGATAGCCGTAATCGCCGCGTCGGCCGCATTATGGCTGGCTTTCAATACGCAAAATGAGCTCCAGCGCGCCGGAGCGGCCGTTTTGATGGCCGTGGCCGTGTGCGGCATGCATTACACCGGCGCCGCGGCGGGCACGGTGGTGTGCACCACGCCGCGCGACGGAGCCGGCATGCAGATCGGCGGCGTGCTGCTTCCCTATATTGCCTTCGGGCTGTCGGCCGTGGTGCTGGTGCTCATGCGCTGGCATCTGCAACGGGCCTCCAGCCGTTTTCGCGCGCGCCTGGCGCAGCGCATCGACGCCATCATCGAATCGGCTCCCACCGTGGAGCCGGGCAGGACCCACGGTCCCACGGTGGGACCGGGTTAGGCACAGGGCCCGGGTGCAGGCCGGCGCCAGCGGGCTTGCGGACGGTTCCTGGCCTTAGCGAGCATGCTTCGCACGCGCGGGCGGCTCAATTGATCAATCGAGACCTTGGGAGCTCGACATGAAAGCGAAACTTGCGCAGTTCTGGAACGATGAGGAAGGCATCACCGCCCTGGAATACGGGCTCATCGCGGGCCTGGTGGCAGTGGCCCTGGTCATAGGCGTTGGCGCGTTCACGGGCAGTCTGAAAGACATGTTCAACGCACTCAAGACCAAGCTGGATACCGCCAGGACCACCTGATGGGTCGGCTGGCGGGCCGGCGGATGGCCCAGTGCCGGCCGCCGGTTCCAAGGGTCCGCCCGGCCAAGGGTGGAGCTGATGACAGAGCAGGAGTCTGAGATGAAAGCCAAGCTCATGCAGTTCTGGAATGACGACGCCGGCATCACGGCGCTGGAGTATGGCCTGATCGCCGGACTGGTCGCGGTCGCGCTGATCACGTCGGTGGGCTTGTTCACCGGCAGTCTTCAGAGCATGTACCAGGCGCTCAAGGCGAAGCTCGACGCGGCCCAGGGCACCTGAGGCCCTCGGGAACAAGCCCGGCGCGCCGCGGACGGTCCCGGTTCCGGGGCCCCGCCCGCGGACTGCCGCGGTGGTGTTCGCGATGCACGGATTGGAGGGGCGGCGCCCGTTCGGACGGACGCGCTGCGGTCGTATCGGTAACCGTTGGAAGGTCGTGCCTTGTATCCAGGGGAAGCGCTGTGGTGGCTGTTGTTCGCATGCTGGAATCTGGTGTTGATCCACGCCGATCTGCGCCATCGCCGCGTTCCCAATACGCTCATCGTCGCGGGATTCGCGGGGCAGCTGCTTTGGCTGCTGGCCGCCTGGCTGGTTCCTGGCTGGATGCCTCCGCCGCGTTGGGCCGGCTGGGGCATGGCGTTGGCAGGCTTTTTCTGCGCCTTCCTGTTCCTGCCTGTTTGGGCGCGGCGCAAGATGGGCGCGGGCGATGTCAAGGCCATCGCCATACTCGGCCTGCTGCTGGGCTTCGCGCCGCTGATGGTGACGCTGGTGGGGGCGAGCCTGCTGGCGGGCCTGCATGCGCTGGCCTATTTGCTGATCAACCGCCATTGGGCGCTGGCCGACCGCTGGAAGCAGATTCCCTATGGCGCGTATCTGGGCGCCGCCGCGCTCAGCGTGGTGTTTATTCCCTTGAATTCGGTCTGGTATTCGTGGTGTTTTTCCTGGTGTTCTACGGGATCCTGACCTACTCCTTGGTGTTCGCCGCACAGCATTCCATCACGCTGGCCGCGCAGGACGGCGCGCGCAAGGTGCTGCAATGGCAGGCCGGCACGCCGTCGCTGACGGCCCGCGCCAACGCCGGCCGCGACACCGCGCTGGCCCTGGCCAACTGGGTCAGCACAATGTCCTCCGCGCCGGTCAAGGTGGCGGTCTGCGGCAGCACCGGCACGCTCAGCAGCGCCGGCGGCGGCGCCTGCAGCGGCATGACGCTGGCCAAGGACCAGATCGAAGTGACGGTGTCCTATGCCTATGGCGCGCACCCGCTGATCCCCGCCTTTCCGTTCCTGCAGGATGCGCTGATGTCCGCATCCAGCGTGCTCAGCGCGCGGGCCACCGTGTATCTCGGCAACACCATGGACGGAGATACCTGAGCCATGCGGCCCGCGATGAAGCCCACTCCTGATCGCCATGGCGCATGCCGCGGGCAGCGCGGCATCGCCGCGCTGGAGTTCTCGCTGACCTTGACCATGCTGCTGATGTTCATCTGCGCCGTGGTCGGCTATGGCGTGCTGTTCTGGATGCAGCAACAGCTGGCCGCGGCGGCCAACGAGGGCGCGCGCGCCGCCGTGTTCGCGCGCTTCTCGGGCGCGTCCGACGTGAACGGCGCGGCCTGCACGGCGGCGATGGGCGTGTTCTCGACCGGCTCCGCGGTGGGCTGCGCCATCACCCGCGCGCCTTGCGCCTGGAGCGGCGCGGGCGGACAGACGGCCAACTGCGCCACGATCTCCATGACCTACAACACCCAGTCCTGGCCGGTGCTGGCCACCATGCAGGCGCTCATCGCCATGCTGCCCGGCACGAACAAGGACTGGATCCCGTCCAGATTGTCTTCCAAAGCCACCGTGCAAATCTCACAAGGGACACCATGAGCAGCCTGAGCAAGATCATCGCGGGCGTGTTATTGGCGGCTGGGCTCGTGCTGGCTTTCGTGGCTTGGCGCCTGGCGTCGGCGCCGTCCTCGCCGCCGCAGCCGGTCACGCCCGTCGCGGCCAGCGCGCCGGCGCCGCAGGAACCGGTCAAGTTCTATCCCGTGGTGGTGGCGGCCAAGGCGATCCCGGCCGGTACGCGCATCGCGCCGGACATGCTGGAAGTGGCGAAGTGGCAGGTGGCCCTGTCGGGCGGCTTTCCGGCGGCCGACCTGCTCGCCGGCGCGATCGTGCGCACCGACGTCGCCGTGGGCGATCCCCTCTTGCCGTCCATGCTGGCGCATGGCATGGCCAGCCTGCTGCAGCCGGGCGAACGCGCGCTGGCGGTGGCGGTGGATGAAGTGAGCGGCGGCGGCAACCGCATCCTGCCGGGCGATTTCGTCGATGTGTTCTTCATGCTGGACAAGAGCTCGGAAGTGCAGGCGGGCCAGGCGCGCCTGCTGCAATCGCAGCTGCGCGTGCTGGCCTATGGCGCGAACTCGCTGGACGGCCCGGAAGAGAAATCGCTGTTGCAACAGGGCGCGCCCGCGCAGCCGGCCAAGACGGCGGTGCTGGCGGTGCCGGTCGAGCGCGTCAGCGAGCTGATGCTGGCCAGCCGCGCCGGACGGCTGCAGCTGGCGCTGCGTCCGCTGGGCGACGCGGGCGTGCCCGATATCGCCCTGTTTCCGCAGCGCCGCGCGGCGATGCAGGCGCGCGCCGACCTGACGCCCGGACAGCGCGAGCTGCTCGACAGCGGCCCCAACAGGGCCTATGGCGGCGACACCCTGCCGCAAATGGACGGCACCACGCTGTCGCCGCGCCAGGCCGTGCGCGGGTCGGGCGGCGGCGGGCGCAGCGTGGAAATCGTCAGAGGAGATAAATCCGAGCGCGTGCGCTATTGAACCCGGCCGCCCTGTGTACAGGCCCCAGAGACTGCAACCATAATCTGACCGAGCATGATGAAGAGATATCAGTTGTCCATGGCGCAGGCGCGCCACACGCATCGCAAGAATGGGATATCGCTCCATCGGGGCCGCGCGGAGCCGGCTTTGCCGGTTCGCGGTGACGCCTTCCTCAGGGAGGCGCGCGTGGCGCCACGGGGGTGGGCTGCTCTGCGGCGCTCTGCCTTGGTGATCTGCGTGCTGGCCGCCGCGGCGACGCTGACCGGCGGTCCGGCCGCGATGGCGCAGAACGCCGCGCCGGCGCAGGGGGCCGTGGCGCCCGCCGGCGATATCGCGGTGGCCGTCAGGGGGCAGCAGACCCTGATGCTGGGCGGCGCGCCGTCGCGCATCGCCATCGGCGATCCGGAAGTGGCCGATGTGAAGGTGCTGCCGGCGTCCGGCAAGCGCTCCGCGTCGGTGCTGGTCTATGGCAAGAAGGCCGGCACCACCCAGTTGCAGGTCTGGAGCGGCGCCAACGCCGCGCCGCAGGTCTGGAACGTGCGTGTGTCAGGCCCGGTCCAGGGCGTGATGGCCGGACGCGGCGTGAGCGGCGGGGCCAATGTGGACATGGCCGGCGACAAGGCGGTGCTGTCCGGACATGCCGAGTCGCAGCTGAGCCATCAGGGTTCCGTGTCGGCGGCGGCGTCGGCCGTGGGCGGCGAGAAGAACGTGGTGGACCTGTCCACCGCCGGGCCGGGCGGCGTGGTCCAGGTCGAGGTCAAGGTGGTCGAGGTGCAGCGTTCGGTGATGAAGCAGGCGGGCATCAGCTTCGCCGGCCGCAACGGCCCCTGGGGCGGCACCAGCTCGATCACGCCCGACGGCTTCACCGCGCCGCTGGGCTTCAACAAGTCCGCGCCGCTGGCCTCGGGATTCTCGCTGTTCTATGACTCGAACAACTTCAGTGCGCGCCTGCGCCTGCTGCAGGGGAACAACATGGCCCGGGTGCTGGCCGAGCCGACCCTGGTGGCCCTGAGCGGGCAGAGCGCCAGCTTCCTGGCGGGCGGCGAGCTGCCCGTGCCCGAGGCGGCCGGCCTGGGATCGGTCACGGTCGCGTTCAAGCCCTTCGGCATCGGGCTGACCGTCACGCCGACGGTGCTGTCGCGCGAGCGCATCGCGCTGAAGGTCGCGCCCGAAGCCAGCGAACTGGACTACAGCAACGGCATTCCGCTGGTCACCAGCGCCGACAACGTCACGGTGATCCCGGCGCTGCGCACGCGCCGGGCCGACACCACCATCGAACTGGGCGATGGCGAGAGCTTCGTGATCAGCGGCCTGGTGTCGCGCCAGACCAAGGCGCTGGTGAACAAGGTGCCGATGTTGGGCGACCTGCCGATCATCGGCACTTTTTTCCGCAGCGTGGACTACAAGCAGGAAGACACCGAACTGGTCATCGTGGTGACGCCCCGGCTGGTGCGCCCCATCGCGCGCGGCGTATCCCTGCCGCTGCCGGGGGGCAAGCAGGAGGTGAGCGACACCGCGTTCAACGCCTGGGGCTATTACCTGATGGGCCCGATGAGCGGGCAGCAGATGCCGGGTTTTTCACGGTGAGCGACATGAAGACACATGCCAGGGAATGGGTGGGCCTGCAGAGCGGGAACCGCTTCTTGTTTTGTTCCAAGGGCGATGGCGTGGCCGCGCAGCTGGGCCAGGCCATCGGCGACCTGGGCATGCTGACCCAGGAAGCGCCGGCCGTCGAGGACCTGGCCAAGCGCCTGGCCGAGATCGCGCCGCAGGTCGTGTTTCTGGACTTCACGCTGAGCGAGGATGAACCCGGCAAGCTGTTCCGTTCGGCCGAGCTGGCGCGCTTGCTGGCGCGCATCGCGCCAGGCATTCCCAGGGTCGCGGTGGGCCTGCTCAGCCAGCCCGAAGGCGCCATCGCGGCATTGCGCGCCGGCGTCAGCGATTTCGTCGACCCCTCGGTCGCGCCGCAGGAAGTGAAGGACGTGGTGCAGCGCCTGCTGGACACGCCCGCCGCCGGCGGCGGGCGCGCCGACGGCCAGCGGCGCAGCGTGCTGCTGCTGGGCACCCGCCCGGGCGTGGGCACCAGCACGCTGGCCGTGCACCTGGCCGGCCTGGTGCAGGACCGCATGAAGCAGGCGCATGCGCTGCGTGCCGGAGCCAGCGGCGCCAAGCCGCCGAAATCCGCCGATGCCGGCGCCACGCAGCCGCTGTCCAGCCGCGTGGCGCTGCTGGACCTGGGCTGGCCGGTGGGCGATTGCCAGCTCTATCTGAACATCGGCAGCGACTTCGATTTCGCCGAGGCCGCGCGCAACCTGCGCCGCCTGGATCCGACCCTGCTGGGCTCGGCGATGGCGCACACGGCCAACGGTCTGAGCGTGCTGGCCCTGCCGCGCGATCTGGGCCAGATGCGCGATATCTCGCAATCCGATTCGCTGCTGGTGTTCGAGCGGCTGCGCCAGCATTTTGGCGTGGTGGTGGCCGATGCGGGCGGCTTCAACAATCCTGATTTCGTGGCCGGCCTGGCGCGCACTTCGCAGCAGAACTGGATCGTGACCGACCAGAGCGTGGGCGCGCTGGTGTCGCTGGCCGGCCTGTTGCAGGAACTGGAGCAGCTGCACGTGGATCGGCGCAGCCTGGGCCTGATCGTCAATCGCTATGACGAGCGCTACGGCATGACCGCGCAGCAGATCGCCGAGCGTTTCCAGCTGGAACTGGTCGGCACCTTGCCCGACCGCACGCTGGCCCTGATGGTCTGCACCAACCAGGGCCGCCTGCTGCACGAGGAGGCCGAGCGCGACGTCTATGTGCGCGCCGTGCATGCGCTGGCGGAAAAACTGAGCACGGAAGAACACACGCCCGGCGGGCGCGCGAGCTGGCTGGCCACCTGGCTGCCGGGCGTGCATCGCCGCATGGTGGTGGATTGACAAGGGACGGCGGCGGAATCCGACATGATCATGACAGGCACCATAGAATTCGGCGGCGACGGCGACCGGGGCTTTTCCGCTTCGAATCGCTACCAGGAAATCAAGACGGCGGCCTACGAGCACCTGCTGTCCCGCATCGAGGAACTGGGGGCGGAATTCGGCCGCTGGGCCCGCACGGCCATCCAGGAATTCGTCGATATCGAGGTGGCCAGCTTCGTGCGCCTGCGCCGCGTGCCCATCAACGAGGGCGAGATGCGGCAGATCTCGGAGGCCCTCACCAAGGAGCTGGCCGGGTTGGGGCCGCTCGAAGACCTGCTGGCCGATCCCGCGGTCGAGGACATCCTGATCAACGGCTATGACAACGTGTTCGTGTCGCGGCGGGGCGTGCTGGCGCGCGAGACGCTGCGCTTCACCGACAACCAGCACGTGCTGCGCATCGTGCGCCGCATCCTGGCGCCCATGGGCCGGCGCCTGGACGAGTCGACGCCCATGGTCGATGCCCGCCTGCCGGACGGCGGCCGCCTGAACGTGGTGATCGAGCCGCTGGCGGTGGACGGGCCGATGGTATCGATCCGCAAGTTCCGCCAGGATCCGCTCAAGCCCGCCGACCTGCTGACGCTGGGCACCTTCGACGAAGAGATCTACCGGCTGCTCAGCGAGGCGGTGAAGCACCGCTGCAACATCCTGGTGTCCGGCGGCACCAGCTCGGGCAAGACCTCGCTGCTGAACGCGCTGGCGTTCTTCATCCCGGAAACCGAGCGCGTGGTGACGGTGGAGGACACCGCCGAACTGTCGCTGAACCATCCTCACGTCGTGCGGCTGGAGGCGCGCCAGGGCGGCTTCGACGGCAGCGGCGCGGTCACCATCCGCGAGCTGATCCGCAACAGCCTGCGCATGCGGCCCGACCGCGTCGTGGTGGGCGAGGTTCGGGGCGCCGAGGTGATGGACATGCTGCAGGCCATGAACACCGGCCATGAAGGGTCCATGGCGACCATCCACGCGAACTCGCCGCGCGAATGCCTGTACCGCATCGAGATGCTGGCCGGCTTCGCCGGTTTCCAGGGTAGCGAGGACAGCCTGCGTCGCCAGATCGCCAGCGCGCTGGATTTCATCGTGCAGATCGGGCGCCTGTCCAACGGCAAGCGGCGCGTGCTGTCGGTGACCGAAGTCACGGGCATGGGCGACAACGTGATCTCGACGCAGGAACTCTACCGGCACGAATCCTTCGCCACGCCGGAGGGCGAGGAAAAGGACCGCTGGAACTGGCTGGGCATCCATCCGCATACGCCCAAGCTCGCCAAGATGCGGCACGAGGCGCGTCAGTCCGACGGCGGCGCGCCGGAGTCCGACGGCGGGGGCGGCGGGTTCTGGAGCCGGAGGCGCTGATGCAGCAAGCCCTGGTCCTGGCGGCATTGGCGCTGGTGCTCGCCGTGGCGGCCGTGCTGTTGTGGCGGCACGCCAATAGCGGCGCGCGCCGCGCCGCGAGTTCCGCCTTCCTGGAAAACCAGCTGCGGCGCGCGCGCGACGTGCCGATCGGCGGGGCGACATTCGCCGGCGGGGCGCGCGCGGCGCGCAGCGGTTTTTCGTGGTGGGACCGGCTGTTGCTGCTGGCCGGCCTGCGGCACGGCGCCGGACTCTACCTGCGGATCTTCGCGCCCATCGTCGCGGGCGCGCTGCTGGCCTGGGCCTTCCTGGGCGCCTTGTCCGGCTTCGTCACGCTGCTGCTACTGACCGTCGGCGCCTATTTCCTGCTGTGGCTGCGCGCCGACAAGCGCCAGCGCCGCATGATCTCGCAATTGCCGGCCTTCCTGGACAACATGGTCCGGCTCATCACCATCGGCAACAGCATGGCCTCGGCCTTCCAGACCGCCGCCGCCAGCGCCGACGCGCCGCTGCGCGAAGTGGTCGAGACCGCCGCCGCCCTGAGCCGCTCGGCCAAGGAACTGGACGAGGCGCTGGCGCACGTGTCGCGCCAGTACGGGCTGAAGGAGCTGTACATGGTGGCGGCGGTGGTGTCGATCGCGCTGCGCTTCGGCGGCCGCAGCGATCAGGTGCTGGAGCGCATGGCGGCCTTCATGCGCGACGTCAGCCAGGCTCGCAGCGAGCTGTCGGCCAGCTCGGCCGAGATCCGCCTGTCGGCCTGGATCCTGGCTCTGCTGCCGCTGGGCATCGCCGGTTTCATCATCGTGGCCAACAACGATCTGTTCGTGGGATTGTGGGAGGACCCGCTGGGCTTCAAGATGCTGGCGACCGCCGTGGCGATGCAGGTCGGCGGATCCTATTGGCTGTACCGCATGGCCAAATCCATCTGACGGGGGCGAGGATGCAAGCGCTGGAATCCCTGAACCCGACCCTGGTGCTGGCCATGGCACTGACCCTGGTGGCCGTCGCCATGCTGGTCCTGGGCGTCAGCATGGTGCGTCGCCTGCGCGGCCAGGGCCGCAGCCGCCAGGTCGTCGACCAGGCGCTGGCCACTCGCAGCGGACGGTCCAAGGCGGCTGAGGCCGAGGAGCCGGGCCGCCTGGCCGCCGCGGCGCGCGCAGCGGATTCCTTCGGCAAGCGCCTGACGGAAGGGCGGCTGGCCGAAGCCCTGCTGGCGTCGGAGGACCGCAAGTTGGTCGATATGGCGGGCTACGCGAATCCGGTGGCGGCGCGGTCGCGCTTCGTGGCGGCGCGCTTCGTGCTGGCCATCCTGCTGCCCATCGCGGCGGTGGCGCTGGACCTGGAGAAGAATCTGATCGATTCCTCGGTCGGCGTGCTGATCGCGGCCTTCCTGGGTTTCGCCGTGGGCTACATGCTGCCGAAGATCTTCGTGCGCCGGCGGCTGGCGCGCCGGCGGCGGCAGGCGGCCGACGAACTGCCGCTGCTGATCGACCTGCTGCGCCTGCTGCAGGGCGTGGGCCTGTCCATCGACCAGAGCCTGCAGGTGCTGGTCAAGGAATTCGCCCAGGTACTGCCGGTGCTGTCCTATGAGCTGCGGCTGGCGACCGAGCAGCACGTGCGCGGACGCACGCGCGAGCAATCGCTGGCGCGGCTGGCGTCGGGCTTCGACAACGACGATATCTCGGCCATCTGCCGATTGATCGCGCAGGTGGACCAGCATGGCGGCGCGGTGCAGGAACCGCTTCAGCGCTTCGGCGAGCGGCTGCGCGACAAGCGTCGGCTGGACCTGAAGGAGAAAGTCGGCAAGACCACCGTCAAGATGACGGGGGTGATGATCGTGACCCTGCTGCCGGCCCTGTTGATCGTGACGGGTGGCGCGGGCTTCGTGGCGGTATTGCGCGGTCTGTCGCGCATGGGGGGGATGTGATGGCGGGCGGTATCGGAAGCACGATGGGCAGGCTGCGGTGGGCGGCGCTGGCGGCATTGATGGCGGGCGCGGGCCTGTCGGGGTGCAAGACCAACAACGTCGAGTCGGCGTGGCAACTGATTCAGCAGCAGCAACAGGAGCAGGCGCTGGCGCGGCAGAAGGAGGACGAGGCCGAGAACAAGCGGCGGCCCGCCGAGCCCGAGCTGATGCTGAGCATGATCGCCGAAGCGCAGCGACAGGAGCGCTATTTCGCTTCGCTGGCCTATATCGACGCCTTCCAGCAGCAGTTCGGCAATGATCCGCGTGTCGGGCCGATGCGCGCCGAGGCGCTGCGGCAGACGGGGCAGACCGCCGCCAGCGAGCAGGCGTACCGGGCCTTGCTGGGCACGCCGCAGGCCGCCGACGGTTGGCACGGGCTGGGCCTGATCGCCGGCGCGCGCGGCCAGTACGCGCAGGCGGCGGACGATTTCTCGCGCGCGGCCAAGCTGGCGCCGACGGATCCGCGCATTCTGGGCGACCTGGGCTACGCGCGCCTGCGGGCGGGCGATCCCGCCGGCGCCCGGGTGCCGCTGGGCCAGGCCGCCGAACTGGCGCCGGACAATCCCAAGGTGCTGGCCAATCTGGCCCTGTTGTTGCTGGTGGAAGGCGACGCGGTCAAGGCGCAGCGGGTGATGGACCAGGCCAGGCTGGGCGAGGAGGCGCGCGCGCAGGTCCTGCGCCTGGCTTCGGAGGTGCGCAGCCAGAATGCGCCGCCTCCGCTGGCGGACGCCACGCCCTTGCGGACGCCAGCGGCAGGCGCGGCCCCGGTGTCGCCGGTGGTGGGGCCCATGATGGACCGGCTCGGCAACGGGCCCATCGTGCGTTGAGCGCGATTGATGAGCAAACCGATATTTCCCAGGAAAACCGTCATGTTCCCAGACCCGAAACGCGTGACCTTGTGCCTGGCGCTATTCATCAGCGCGAGCGCGACGGCGCAATCGAACGCACCCCTGACCGGCGCGATGAACGGCGGCGCGCAAGCGCAAGCCGCGCCCGTGCCGGCGGCCGACATGCCGGCGCGCCCCGTGGTGCAGCAGGTCCAGACGCCGATGCCGCCGCCCCAGGCGAGCGCGCCCGAGCCCGAGCCGCGACCTGAAGCCGTGGGCGACATCACGCGCGCGCTGTTCGAGGCGCAGGCCGACGGCCGCCGCGCGGGCGGCGCGCTGCCCATGCTGGGGCCGGTGTCCTCCGCGGCCTGGAACCGGTATCTGGAGAGTTTTTCCCATCCCATTCCCGAGTGGTTCCAGAAGCGGATGGAAACCAAGAACACCAATTAATCAGCATGCGTTCCGCGCGCCCCGGGCCGGTGCCCGGGACGCGCGGGTTCCCCGGTCCAGGCACGCCGGTCTTCGTATCCATGCGGAGTCGCGAACATGTCAACCCGCTCGATCCGTTACGTTCCTCGCTCGCGGCAGCGCGGCAGCATGACCGTCGCCGTCGTGTTCGCGGTGCTGGTGGGCCTGGTGCTGCTGGGCGTGGCGCAGCTGGGCTATGGCTACTACATGAAGCGCGAGGTCCAGAAGGCCGCGGATCTGGCCGCGCTGTCGGCCGTGCAGGTGCTGGGCACGGGCGCCGCGGCGGATTGCAGCCGCGCCAAGGCGGCGGGCGTGTCGGCGGCGCTGGCCAATCTGCCGAATATCCTGGACACCTTTTCCGCGGCCGACGTGACCGTGGATTGCAAACTGTGGGATCCGACGCGCCCGCCGGTCGGCGGCATGCCGCTGTTCGATCCGGCCAGCGGCCAGCTGCCCAATGCGATGCGCGTGCGTATCGGCAAGACGCTGGGCAATGTCATTCCCAGCGCCTTCGTCGGCGGCGACACCGTCGTGTCGGTGCAGGCGGTGGCGACCAGCACGCAGCCGGTGGCAGCCTTCACGGTCGGATCGCGGCTGCTGCGGCTGGAAAAGGGCGGTCTCCTGTCCAAGATCCTGGCCTCGGTGGGCGCCACGCCGCAGCAGCTGGACGTGCTCGACGCGGCCGGCCTGGCCACGGTCAACATCACGCCGTCCGGCTTGCTCGATGCGCTGGGCCTGCCGCTGTCGGTGGCCACCGGCGTGGGCACGCCCGCCCAGCTGGCGGCGGTCAGCAACCTGACGCTGGGCCAGTTGCTGAACGCCACGCTGACCGTGATCAACAAGGCGGGCACGGCGGCGGCCGACATCACGCTGCTGAACAATGCCATCAAGACGGTGCTGCAGGTCATGCCGCTGAACCTGCCGGTCAAGCTGTTCGGCGATGGCGGCGTGCTGGATCTGCAGGTGGTGGGCGGCAGCGTCACGTCGGCGCTGCAGGCGAACGTCAACGCGCTCAACATCCTGCAGACCGCGCTGGTGATCGCCAACGGCCAGAACCTGATCGACCTGGGGCTGAACGTGCCGCTGCTGGGCGTGCAGTCGAAGGTGCGCATCGTCGAGCCGCCGACGATCGCGGTGGGCGGCGTGGGCGCCACGGCCACCAGCGCGGGCATCCGCGTCTACCTGCGCATCAACACGAGCAATATCCCCGTGCTCGGTCCTCTCCTGGGCACGACGCTGGGGACCTGGGTCGACCTGCCGGTCATCATCGACGTGGCCCAGTCCACCGGCACGCTCGCGAAGCTGTGCCAGGCGCCGCTGACCTCGACGCAGGCCACCATCAACGTGACCTCGTCGCTGGCCAATGTCTGCCTGGGCCGTTTCCCGGGCATGACCTCCGACAGCGACACCAGTCCGGCCAACTTCCTGGCCCTGACCAACGCCTGCCAGCCGGCTTCGTTCAACACCATCCAGCGCTACAAGGTACTCAATGTGCTGGGCATCCTGCCGCTGACCAGCAAGGTCACGCTGCCGGTCTTCAACTCGGCGGCGCCGGTGCCGGTCACGCTGACCGCGCCGCCATCGCCCAACTCCAAGGCCACCGTCAACGCCACCTCGCTGGACCTGACCAAGCTGGCCTCGAATCTGGCCGACGCGCTGATCGGCGGCATCCTGGGCGACCTGTTCAACACCGGCACGCCGCTGACCGAGCAGCAGCGCACCGATCTGGCCACCAAGCTGGTGGGCGGCGGCGGGTCGAACCCAGGCAAGTCCGTATCGGAAGTCGTCAACAACATGCAGTGGTCCACGGACGCCATGAATCAGCTCGGGCAGCGCATGAGCACGGGCGGGTTGACCGGGGTGCTGGGGGGCACGCTGCAGCTGGTGGGCAATATTCTGAGTTCGCTGCTGCTGGCGCCGCTGAGCGACCTGACCTGCGCGCTGGCGATCGTGCCGGACGCCATCCGCCAGTGCCGGGTCGGCGCCGTCAGCAGCCTGGCGTTGACCGGTGGCAATCAGGCGAGCGGCGTGCTGTCGGTCGTGGTGACGCTGCTGCAGCCGCTGCTGGACATGCTGTCGAACCTGCTGCAGCAACTGCTGAACCTGCTGGGCCTGAGCCTGGGCCAGACCGATGTGTCGCTGCTGTCGGTGGATTGCGGCAAGCCCCGGCTGGTGTATTGATCTGGAACCTCTAACTGGAAGCCCGGAAGCGGGCTGCGTGGTTTGCCAATGAATCAGAAATTCGTCCGCGAGGAGTTCGATCTGTATGTCTGGGAGGGCACTTCCGACATCGCCGCGCGCGCCGAGCGCTGCCTGGCGGGCATGGACGTGACGCTGGTGCGGGCGGACGCCGGCACGGCCTTCCCGCCGCCGCGCGATCCGGGCCGGCCCGCCGTGGCGCTGGTGTCGGTGTCGGTGATGGGTGACAACCGTTTCAGCGGTTATGACTGGCTGGCCGTGCAGGCGCTGCCCATCATCTGGGTGGCCTCCGAGGCGCGCGGCCGCGATCCGCGTTACTACCCGCCCGAATATTCCTATACCTTGCCGCTGGCTTTCACCACGGCCGACCTGCGCAAGCTGCTGTTCGAGCTGCTGGGCGTGCTGGACCAGGCCCGGCCGGCCGCGCCCCGGCGCGAGCAGCCGCTGATTGCCGTGTCCGAGCCGATGCGGGCCCTGCTGGCGGAGGCCGAGATGTACGCGGACTGTCGCAGCAACGTGCTGGTCCATGGCGAAACCGGCGTAGGCAAGGAGCGAGTGGCGCGTCTGCTGCACGACCGCGCGGCCTGGGCCGACGGCCCCTTTGTCGCGGTCAATTGCGGCGCCATTCCCGAAGGACTGTTCGAGGCGCATTTCTTCGGCCACGCCAAGGGGGCGTTCACCGGTGCCGTCGGCGCGCACAAGGGCTATTTCGAGCAGGCCAATGGCGGCACGCTGTTCCTGGACGAGATCGGCGACCTGCCGCTGTACCAGCAGGTCAAGCTGTTGCGGGTGCTGGAGCAGAGCACGGTCACGCGCCTGGGCTCGGCGACCGAAGTGCCGGTGGATTTCCGGCTGGTCGCCGCCACCAACAAGGATCTGCGAGTGCTGGTGGCGCAGGACGAGTTCCGCGCGGATCTGTACTACCGGCTGGCGGTGATCGAATTGCGCATCCCCAGCCTGGAGCAGCGCGGGGCCGCCGAGAAGGTCGCGCTGTTCCGCTCCCTGCTGGAGCGGATGGGCGCCGGGGACGAGCCGCCGGACTGGCTGCTGGAACGCGCCGGGGCCACCCGCTACGAGGGCAATGTGCGCGAGCTGTCCAACGTGGCCGAGCGCGTGGCCATCGTCCGGCGCCAGTTCCAGTCCTGGGACCGGGCGCGCATCGAGCGCATCTTCGACCAGCTGGCCGAGCCGCTGCGCCCGCCCGCCGCGATGGGCGCGGGCGGCGCGCAGTGCGAGCCGCCGGTGTTCACCGATGCCGAACGGGCCGAGCGCGCCCGCATCCTGGCCGCGCTGGACGCCAACGGCTGGCGCCGGCAGGACACCGCCAATACCCTGGGCATCAGCCGCAAGGTGCTGTGGGAAAAGATGCGCAAACTGCATCTGGGCGGCGGGCAGGGTGAAACCGCGGACGGGATGGTGGAAGCCTCCTGAAGGCGCAATAGGGAATGGCCCGTAGAGGGCGACATCCGGGGCGGCGCGCCCTGCGCGCGCGGCAGCTTCCGGAGCAATAAATTGCTATAGTTCCGCAACGATTTTTTTGGGGTAGGCATGAACGTCCACTTTATCCGTGCCACCGCGCGCATGGCGCTGTTGGGTACGGCCCTGTCCGGTCTGGCGGCTTGCGCCAGCGCCCAGCAACCCGAAGCCGCCCGGCCCGCGGTCCAGCAGGTTGAAGACACGCAGGCGGCGTCCACGCCGGTGACGCCGCCGCCCGCGCCCGCCGCGCGTCCGGCCAGCACCGTCGCCGAGCTGCAAAGCCTGATCCAGAACCGCCAGGTCTCGGAACTGCGCACGACCTACAACGGCACGTATGGCGCCAGCTTGCTGTTCAAGCCGGACGACCTGACCTATTACGTGGCCCTGTTCCAGCAGAAGGATTTCTGGCGCGTGGTCAAGACCCAGTCGGACAAGCAGGCCGAGGCCACCTACCGCGCCTTCGCCGGCCAGTCGATGGAACTGGCCGAGGTCGATATCCAGCGCATCCGCCTGCAGGCGGAGTACGCCCACAACGAGAAGCTGCTGGCCAGCCGCAACGCCCAGCTGAGCACGCTGCAGGCCGACAACACGCTGCGCATGCAGCAGGAAGAGCAGGTCGCCGCCCGCCAGCAACAATCGCGCCAGGAAGCCACCGCCCTGGCCGACCAGCAGAAGGACGTGCGCCAGCAACTGCGCGATCTGCAGCGCCAGATCGATGCCCTGCAGGCCCAGCAGGCCCAGCTCGGCGGCGCGGGCGCGTCGTCCAAGCGCGGCAGGTAAGCGCTCGTCAGTGCGTCCGGCATGCGATATGGCGGGCCCGTCTGGGCCCGCTTTCTTGTATTCTGCCGGGTGATCCTCATATAGACCCCATGGCACTCAAAGTTTTCGACCTCCAGTGCGAGCACAGCCACATCTTCGAAGGTTGGTTCGGTTCGCACGAAGACTACGACGCGCAGCAGGCGCGAGGTCTGGTCACGTGCCCTGTCTGCGGGTCGGCATCGATCACCAAGCGCCTGTCGGCGCCTCGGCTGAACGTCGCGCACCTGCACGCGCCTGAGCCCGCGCCCCTGCAGCGGCAGGCCGAAGCGCCCACCGGTGCGTCCGATGCCCAGAAAATAGCGGCCCTGCAGGCCGCCGTCCTGACCCAGGTGCGGGCAATGCTGCGCAACACCGAGAATGTCGGCGCGCGTTTCGCCGAAGAGGCGCGCCGCATCCACGAGGGCGAGGCCGACGAACGCCCCATTCGCGGGACCGCGTCGCGCGAAGAGCGCGAGGCGCTGGCCGAGGACGGCATCGAGGTCATGGCGCTGCCAGACTTCCTGGACGACGACCGGCTGCAATAGGCGCGGGCCAACCAGGCGATAAACGCCCGGTCAACAAACGTCGGGCGCGGACTCATCCCCGAACGACAGGCAAAAAAAAGCCAGACCGAAGGTCTGGCTTTTTCGCTTGCGGCCGGGATCAGTTGTTGACGCGGCTGCGGTACTCGTTCGTGCGGGTGTCGATTTCGATCTTGTCGCCGATGGCGCAGAACAGCGGCACGTTCAGTTCGTAGCCGGTGTTGATCTTGGCGGGCTTGAGCACCTTGCCCGAGGTGTCGCCGCGCACGGCCGGCTCGGTGTAGGTGATTTCGCGCACGATGACCGTGGGCAGTTCCACCGAGATGGCGCGGCCGTCGTAGAAGACCACTTCCACGGGCATCGACTCTTCCAGGTAGTTCAGGGCGTCGCCCATGCTGTCGGCTTCGATTTCGTACTGGTTGTACTCTTCGTCCATGAAGACGTACATCGGGTCGCCGAAGTAGGAGTAGGTGCACTCCTTGCGTTCCAGTTGGACGACTTCGAACTTTTCGTCGGCCTTGTAGACCGATTCGCTGGCGGCGCCGGTCAGCAGGTTCTTGAACTTCAGCTTCACAACGGCGGCGTTGCGGCCGGACTTGTTGTATTCAGCCTTCTGGACGACCAGCGGGTCCTTGCCGACCATGGCCACGTTGCCGACTCGCAATTCCTGAGCGGTTTTCATCGATAAAACTCCGGGGGGTAAGGGGTGCACTCGCCGTGCTTGCACAAATCACCGCCTTGTCGACCCTGGTCCGCCATCGCCATCATCTGGCGGGCGGATGCGGGATTTCACGCGGGTTTTCGATCTTGTGCACACCCCGGGAGGCGTCAGTATTTTGAGGCCCGATCGCGTCAGGGCTTCTCAGAAAACTCTCTATTCTAGCGTTTCTTGGCCAACTCTGCGCAAAACGCGGCCAGATTTTCCGCCAGGTCGGGCCGATCGGCCTGGGCTGCGTCCCAGTCACGGGCGGCCCGGGCCCAGGCCTGCCAGGCCTCGGGCGCCAGGGCGGCGGCCAGGGACGGACCAAGGGCTTGGGGGGCGTCGGGCTGGTTCCAGGCTCGGATCAACGCCCGGGCGCCTTCGGTGGCGGGATAGCGGGCCAGCCAGGCCTCGAGCTTGTCCAGATGGACCTGGTCGTGCTGCGGGTAGATCTGCCAGACCAGCGGACGCGCGGCCCAGGCGGCCCGCACGAAGGAATCCTCGCCGCGCACGAAGTTCAGGTCGGCGCACCACAGCAGGCGGTCGAAGTCCGGCTGGCTGACGAAGGGCAGCCTGACCAGGGCGGGGCGGCCCGGCGCGGCGCAGGCCGTTTCCAGGCCGGGCGCCACGCCTTCGGGTGCCAGCAGCACGGTCGGGCGCGGATCGGCGGCCAGGGCCGAGGCCAGTGCGTCGACCGGCGCGTCCGGATAGCAAAACAGGGACACGAGGCGAGCGCCGTCGCGCCGGCGCGACAGCGCGTGCTGCGGCACGCCCAGCGCGCGCAGCACGGACTCCTGTTGTTCGGGCGAAGCCTGCAGCGCGTCGCGTTCGGCGGACAGGCCGGGCTCGCGCAGCAGTCCGCCCGTGGCCGGAGTGAAACCGGGAAAGTAGAAATGCTTGACCAGCCCGTCGGGCCGTTGCGACGGCAGGCCGTGACAGCTTTCGATCCAGGCTTCGGCGCTCAGGTATTCCAGGTTGATCCAGACCGGATGGACCTGGCGCATGGCATCCAGGAAGGCGTCGGGCGGATCGCAGGCGAAGGCCTCGATCACCGCGTCGCCGGGCGTCAGGTCGGCGGGCGGCGCCGGCGTCCAGTGGACGATGTCGATGCCCAGGCATTGCTGGCGCGCCTGTTCCGGGTCCAGCCCGGGCTGGATGCGGGCGAAGGCCCGCAGGTCGTCGACCCACAGGCGCGGCCGCCAGCCCGGAACCTGGGCCAGCCGGCGGGCCAGGCGCCAGCACACGCCGATGTCGCCGTAGTTATCGACGACCCGGCAGAAGATGTCGGCCCGCATCGCGCTTCCTAGTGGAACTTGGCCGGCGCGGCCTCGGCGTCCTCGGGCAGCTCGGCGTGCACCAGTTCGCCCAGCGGATTCGGGAAGTAGGGCGCGCCGCAGTCCTCGCAGTAGTCGGGCGGCAGCAGGCCGGGAATGCGGCGCACGTCGTTGACGCCGTATTCCTTGAGCAGCGCGGCGATTTCGTCGACCACGTCCGGCTGGCCTTCGTCGGCCGGCAGGTCTTCCTCGCGCCCGTACAGCGGCCAGACGCAGCCGTAGTACACGTCGTTGCTGTTGCGCGCGGTGAAGCCGATGCGGTATTCGTCGATCCTGCTTTCGCCGCAGCCGGCCACCACGGCCCGCAGTTGCGAGGCTTCGAGATTGACCGCGCCTTCGAGCCAGCTGATGGCGGCGCGCAGCGACAGTGGGCGCACGCGCCGGTCGGCTTCGCGGTTGCTCACGTAATAAGCGTCCGGCAGCAGCGATTCGAAGCCGCAGCCGGGCAGCAGGGCGGCCAGCGTGGGCTGGGCCTGCGCGGCCCATTGTTGCTGGCAGGCTTCGCGGCTGGCGTCGGCGTCGCCAATCTGTTCCTGCCAGCGGAAGATGGGGGCGTGCTCGGGCACGGCCACCGCGGCGACGATGTAGCGGGTGTCCGCCAGCATGTTCGCCGTTTCGGCCTCGGTGTTCAGCGCCGGTTTCATGGTTTCGGCGCCCAGCGCCTGGGTGCCCAGGCGTTGCAGCCACTGCCAGGTTTCGGAGAAGGTGCGCGGCATCTGGTCCACGCTGACCAGCCAGGGCATGAGCGCCGCGCGCGCCTGGGTGGACAGCACATGGCCGTGCAGCTGGGCCAGCACCGCCTGCTGCGCGCTGGCGGAGATGGCGCCGGTCGGGATCGCGTAGCGCGTCCAGGCCACCACCGGGGCCACCACCAGCAATACATCGTGGCGCACGCCGTTCTTGTCGATCTTGGTGGATTCGGACAGGGTTTCCGCCTGTTCGATCAGCACCTCGTAAGCGCCGACATCGGCCTGCGCCAGATGGTCCAGCGCGGCTTCGAGCGGGGCGTCTTGCCCGGCCTTGAGCAGCTTCGGGATGGCTTCGGCCAGCTGGGCTTCCCAGAAGATGTCCTCGACGCGGCTGCCCGAGCGGTTGAGCGCCTGGGCAAGCGTGATCAGACGGCTGGCGTCACGGGTCAGGCGGGGAGCGGATTGGCTGCGGGAACGGGCCATGACTTCTATGGGCATCCAGTGAGTGTGCAACAGCGTAGTTTAACGCCCGCGCTGAACCGGATCATTGCGGTGTCGACCGTGGCCGCGCGCAGGCGCATGGATGCTGGCGCCCGGGCGGGGGGAAGGCGATTGCGGCACGCCTTTTCGTGCGCGCGCGGCGCGGCTGCAAAAACGGTGGGAGGTATTGATCCGATTTTGGCAACAGAGCATGTCGAAATTCCATATTTATTGCTCAATCAAATCGGAAGAAAATGTTGTCATCGGATTTTATTCAGGAGGCAGCGCCATGCGTTGGCCCACGCTTTTCGTTTCCCACGGTTCCCCCATGCTGGCCGTCGAGCCCGGTCTGACCGGCCCCGCGCTGGCCGCCTGGAGCCAGGCGCAGGGCCGCAAGCCGCGCGCCATCCTGGTGGTATCGCCGCACTGGATGGGCCATGGCCTGGCCCTGTCCACGCGCGACCAACAGGTGGCCTGGCACGATTTCGGCGGTTTTCCGCCGGAGCTGTACACGTTGCAATACGCCGCGCCCGGTTCGCCGGAACTGGCCGCGCGCGCGCAGGCGCTGCTGGCCGACGCCGGCATCGCCGCCGATCGTGATCCGCGCCGTCCGCTGGACCATGGCGCCTGGGTGCCGCTGCGCTACCTCTATCCCGAGGTCGACGTGCCGGTGGTGCAGTTGTCGCTGGACATGGAGCGCGACGCCGCCGGGCAGCTCGAACTGGGCCGCGCGCTGGCGCCGCTGCGCGACGAGGACGTGCTGATCATCGGCTCGGGTTCGCTGACGCACAATCTGCGCGATGTGCGCATGCCGCAGGATGCGCCGCCGGCGTCGTATGTGCCGGCGTTCCAGCAATGGTATGCCGGCCGTCTGGCCGACCATGACCTGCCGGCGCTGCTGGACTGGCAGGCGCGGGCGCCGGGCGCGGCGCAGGCCCATCCGCATGACGATCACCTGATGCCGCTCTACGTGGCGTTGGGCGCGGGCGGCGGGCGGGCCACGCGGCTGAACGACGAGATTTCCTATGGCGCCCTGGCGATGGATGCCTATGCCTTCGATTGACAGAGGCCGCTCGGGCTACCCGAGCGGGTTCGGGGCCTAAGGATAAAAGGCCCGTCGAAACCCGTAGCAGACGGGGGGCGCGTCGCGCCCGGACGCGCTTGCCTACGGTTTGTTACCCGGTGTGGTTTGAAATTTCAAAGCGCCTGCGCATAATGGCTGCCGCCCGTATCCGCGGGCGTTTTCCTTTCTGGACGCATGCCGGAGCCTTCCGGCCGGGAGTGTAGAGATCGTGAATGCGCATATCGTGAAATCCGCGTGTCTGGCCGCCATCGCGGCGTCGCTGGCGACGTCGTCGCCGGCCTGGGCCGAGGACGTGAAGGGATCCAAGGACCATCCCGCGCTGACCCGCTTCGAGGGCGCCGAGATCCGCGCCTACGAACACAAGGACTTCGACGAAGCCGTGATGCCCGACCGGCCGATCCCGCGCGAAGCCGAGGCCAAGGGCCTGGAGCTGGAGGGCAAGCTGACCCGCATCTCCTACCGCATCGACGGCAAGAAATCGGCGCTGGAGGTCTACCGCAATTATCAGGGCGCGTTGCAGGCCGGCGGTTTCAAGACCCTGTTCGAATGCAAGGGCGACGAGCAGTGCGGCGGCGATTTCCAGTCCTTCGTCATCAATGGCGGAAAGGTACGCCAGCCCGGCCAGGGCGATGCCACGTTCGGCGGCAAGTACTACGTGGTGCTGGCCAAGAAGGAAGCGCCCAGCGGCGATATCTACGTGTTCCTGGACGTGATGGAAGACGGCTCCAATCACATCACGCCGGTGTTCCAGCAAGTGCTCGAAACCAAGCCGATGCAGACGGGGCAGGTCCAGGTGCTGGACATGGCCGCCATGCAGAAGTCGCTGGCCGAATCGGGCCGCGTCGCGGTCTATGGCGTGTACTTCGATACCGACAAGGCCGAGGTCAAGCCCGAGTCGAAGGCGGCGCTGGACGAGATGGGCAAGCTGCTCAACGCCAATCCGAACCTGAAGGTCTACGTGGTGGGTCACACCGACAACCAGGGCACGCTGGCCGGCAATATGGACCTGTCGCAAAAGCGCGCCGACGCCGTGGTCAAGGCGCTGGAGGCGGGCTACAAGGTCCCGGCCGCGCGCCTGTCGCCACGCGGCGTGGCCTCGCTGGCGCCGGTGGCCGCCAATGACGCCGAGGCCGGCCGCGCGAAGAACCGCCGCGTCGAGCTGGTCAGCCAGTGACGACACGCCACCGAGGCATGGCCCGGTGATCAAAAAAGCCCCCGGAACCGCGAGGTTCCGGGGGCTTTTGCCTTGATGGCCCGCGCGGGGCCCGGGCTCAGGCCGCCAGCAGCTGGCGCAGCACGAAGGGCAGGATGCCGCCGTGCTGGTAGTAGTCCACCTCGATCGGCGTGTCGATGCGCAGCAGCACGGTCACGTCCTGCTTGGAACCGTCCTTGCGGGTGATCGTCAGCATCACGTCCTGCATCGGCTTGATGCCGTTTTCCAGGCCGGAGATGTCGTAGGTTTCCTCGCCGGTGATGCCCAGCGACTGCACGCTGTCGTTGCCCTTGAACTGCAGCGGCAGCACGCCCATGCCGACCAGGTTGCTGCGGTGGATGCGCTCGAAGCTGCGGGTGATCACGGCCTTCACGCCCAGCAGCTGGGTGCCCTTGGCGGCCCAGTCGCGCGACGAGCCGGTGCCGTACTCCTCGCCGCCGAACACCACGGTGGGCGTGCCGGCCGCGACGTACTTCATGGCCGCGTCATAGATGGACATCTGTTCGCCGGTGGGCTGGAACAGGGTCTCGCCGCCTTCGAAGCGGCTGCCGTCCGGCAGCGCGGGAATCATGAGGTTCTTGATGCGCACGTTGGCGAAGGTGCCGCGCATCATGATCTCGTGGTTGCCGCGGCGCGAGCCGTAGCTGTTGAAGTCGGCCTTCATCACGCCGTGTTCCTTGAGCCACTTGCCGGCGGGCGAGGTTTCCTTGATGGAGCCGGCCGGCGAGATGTGGTCGGTGGTGACCGAGTCGCCGAACACGCCCAGCGCGCGCGCGCCCTTGACGGTCGGCGTGGCGCCCGGCGTCATGCCGAAGTCCTGGAAGAACGGCGGCTCGGCGATGTAGGTCGAGTCGGGCCAGTTGTAGGTGTCGCCGGTGACGCCCTTGATGTGTTCCCAGAGTTCGCCGGGGTTGCTCTTGACCTGGCCGTAGTTGGCCTGGAAGGCCTTGGGATCCAGCGCGAACTTGAGCAGCGCGTCGATTTCCTCGGTGCTCGGCCAGATGTCGCCCAGCCACACGTCGCCGTGCTTGCCTTGGCCCACGGGTTCGGTCATCAGGTCGCGCGTGATGGTGCCGGCCAGGGCATAGGCCACGACCAGCGGCGGCGATGCCAGGAAGTTGGCCTTGATGTTCGGGTGGATGCGAGCCTCGAAGTTGCGATTGCCCGACAGCACGGCGGCGCAGACCAGGTCGTTGCCGATGATGGCCTCGTTCAGGTCCGGGGTCAGGTCGCCGGCGTTGC
The DNA here is from genome assembly GCF_043119405.1 of Achromobacter sp. 413638. Taxonomy (NCBI): domain Bacteria; kingdom Pseudomonadati; phylum Pseudomonadota; class Betaproteobacteria; order Burkholderiales; family Alcaligenaceae; genus Achromobacter; species Achromobacter sp. 413638. Next base: position 31,645 of record NZ_JBICCO010000038.1, on the reverse strand, counting down.
CGATGCAGGTGGTGCAGCCGTAGGCGGCCACGTCGAAGCCCAGCTTTTCCAGGTAGGGCAGGAGGCCCGTCTTGGTCAGGTATTCGGTGACCACGCGCGATCCGGGGGCCAGCGAGGTCTTGATGTGCTTGGGCACGGTCAGGCCGGCTTCGACGGCCTTCTTGGCCAGCAGGCCGGCCGCCAGCAGCACGCTGGGGTTGGACGTGTTGGTGCAGGACGTGATGGCCGCGATCAGGATGTCGCCGTTCTTGACCTTGGTGCCGGCGCTGGTGGTGTAGGTCTGGCCGAGCTTGTCGGCGGGCTGGTTGAAGCCGTTCTCGGCGACCGGCTTGGAGAACAGATCGATGAAGGTGTTCTTGACGTTGCCGATCTCGATGCGGTCCTGCGGACGCTTCGGGCCGGCCAGCGACGGCGCCACGGTGGACAGGTCCAGCGTCAGCAGCTTGGTGAAGTTGATGTCCTTGGCCTTGGGCACGCCGAACATCTTCTGGGCCTTGAAATAGGCTTCGAAGGCGGCGATCTCGGCTTCGGTGCGGCCGGTGCCGCGGAAGTAGTCGATGGTGCGTTCGTCGACCGGGAAGAAGCCCATGGTCGCGCCGTATTCCGGCGCCATGTTGCCGATGGTGGCGCGTTCGGCCACGGACAGGCTGGCGGTGCCTTCGCCACAGAATTCGACGAACTTGCCCACCACTTTTTCACGGCGCAGCATTTCGGTGATGGTCAGCACCAGGTCGGTGGCGGTGACGCCGCCGCGCAGTTTGCCCTTGAGCTCCACGCCGACCACGTCGGGGGTCAGGAAGTACACGGGCTGGCCCAGCATGCCGGCCTCGGCCTCGATGCCGCCCACGCCCCAGCCGACCACGCCGATGCCGTTGATCATGGTGGTGTGGCTGTCGGTGCCCACCAGCGAGTCGGGGTAGTAGACGTTGTGCTTCTTGTCCTGGTGCACGCCGCGCGCCAGGTATTCCAGGTTGACTTGGTGGACGATGCCGAAGCCCGGGGGCACCACGCCGAAGGTGTCGAAGGCCTGCATGCCCCACTTCATGAACTGGTAGCGCTCCTGGTTGCGCTTGAATTCCAGCTTCATGTTCAGGTCCAGCGCGTTCTTGGTGCCGAAGTAGTCGATCATGACCGAGTGGTCGACCACCAGATCGACCGGCACCAGCGGCTCGATGCTCTTGGGGCTCTTGCCCATCTGGTCGGCCACCGAGCGCATGGCGGCGATGTCGGCCAGCAGCGGCACGCCGGTGAAGTCCTGCAGCACCACGCGCGCCACCACGAAGGGGATCTCATCCTCGCGCTTGGCGTTGGCCTGCCAGTTGGCCAGCTGCCTGACGTGTTCTTCGGTGACTTTCTTGCCGTCGCAGTTGCGCAGCACCGACTCCAGCACGATGCGGATGGAGACGGGCAGCCGCTGCACGTCCACGCCCAGGGCCTTGCCCAGGGCCGGCAGCGAATAGTACTGACAGGACTTGTCGCCGATCTTGAAATTCTTCAGGGTGTCGAGGGTGTTGTGCGGCATGATGGACTCCATGGTTTCGCCCGCGTGAAGCCGGCATTTTCTGGCGTTTTGGCGCGTTTGTCATTCTAAGCGTGACAAGCTCGCGGCGGACCTTATGTCTTATATCTTATATAAGACTTGGGTGGCGCGTCAAAGTTCCGGCCCTGCCCAAACCGGGCCCGAGGCCGTCCGGCCCGCCTCGCGCGCCGCCGCCAACGCGCGAGGCGGCGGGCGCATCCCCGCGGGGACCCTGTTTTTTACCAAGAAAGTCCTGCAAGCGTATGGCGGCCGGCACGCGGCGGGCGTTCAACCCAGCCGCGCGGGCAATTCGGCGATGGCGAAGTCCAGGAACCGCCGCAGGGCCAGCGGCGTGCCTCGGCGGGCGGGCATGACCGCGTAGATGCGGGCCGGCGCGGCGGTCCAGGACGGCAGCAGGGCGACGAGGTCGCCGCGCGCCAGCGAGGCCGCGCACAGATAGTGCGGCAGCAGCGCGATGCCCAGGCCGGCGCGCGCCATCTCGCGCACCGCGGCCGGATTGTTGCTCAGGCTGCGGGGCGTGAACTCCAGCGACTCCCGCTCGCCCGAAGGATGGCTGAATTGCCAGTTCTGCAGGCTGTCCTGCGTGGCATGGGCCAGCAGCGGCAGCGCGGTCAGGTCGCGCGGACGGCGCAGGTCGGCGCGCGCCAGGTCCGGCGCGGCGACCAGGACCAGCGGAACCGGGGCCAGTTCGCGCGCCACCAGTCGCGAGTCCGTCAGCGAGGCGCCCTGCGCGCGGAAGGCCAGGTCGTAGCCTTCACCCACCAGGTCGATGATCTGGTCGCGGGTGTCCAGCAGCACGCGCACGCGAGGGTGCTGCTGGCAGTAGCGTCCGATCAGGTCGCCCAGCAGCGTGACCGCCAGGGCCGACGGCGCCGTGATGCGCAGCAGCCCGCTGGGCGTGTCGCCCATCGATGCCGCCAGATCATAGGCCGTGCGCGCCTCGCGCGCCATGGCGCGGGCGTGCACATAGATCTGTTCGCCCATGGGCGTCAGCGAGATATGCCGGGTATTGCGTTGCAGCAGGCGCAGCCCCAACCGGGCTTCAAGGTCCGCCACGCGCCGGCTGAGTTTGGAGCGCTGCAGGCCCAGGATGCGGGCGGCGGCGGAGAAGCCGCCTTTTTCCACCACCTCGCTAAAAAGCAGCAGGTCGTCCAGGTGGTGAATATGGGAAGTCATAAAGGAAACATGTGTTGAGATTGTCCTGACAAGCAGGACAATTATTCCTGAAATTGGCCTCTATTGTCTGGCATGCGGAACGCCTAAGCTGTGCGCCACGCAACAATCAGGCAGCATATTCTTGACGATTCTTCTCAGCCCGCTGGTCGCCAGCCAGGCCCAGCCGGTCGGCGAGGCCTGTTCCATCCGCCAGTTCCGCCACACCGATTTCCCCCTGGGCATGTCGCCGCTGGTGCTGGTGGACCATTTCGTGATGACGGGTCCGACCTTCGCGCCGCATCCGCACGCCGGCATTTCCGCGGTGACGCTGTTGTTCGAGGACAGCCAGGGCGTGATGCAAAGCCTGGACAGCGTGCGCAACGACCACGAGATCCGCGCGGGCGACCTGCACTGGACCCTGGCCGGCAAGGGGATCGTGCATACGCAGCAGCCGGTCGGCCCGGCCCGGCTCAACGGTCTGCAGATGTTCGTGAACCTGCCCGAGCGTCTGAAAGGGCTGCCTCCGGCGACGTCGCTGCTGCGCGCCTGGGAAATGCCCATCATCCAGAGCGACGCGGGCCGGGTGCGCGTGGTGTCGGGCGCCTATGACGGCTGGGAGTCGCCGCCGCTGGGTCCCGAGCCGCTGCTGATCCTGGACATCTGGCTGCGCCCGGGCGCCACTCGCCTGGTGCCGCTGCCCGACGGCTGGAATGCCTGGGTCTACGCGGTGCAGGGCGACCTGGGCCTGCGCGCGCGCCACCAGCTCGGGCCCGGCGCGGCGCCGGCCGCCAGGCGGCAGGGGGAGGATCCGGACTTCGCCGTCCTGCATACGGGTTCGGCCGTGGCGGCCTCTGCCGACGGCGACGGCATGCTGCTGCTGATCGCCGGCCGGGCGCCGGCGCACATCGTCCTGATCGCCGGGCCCGTCATCGACGAGCCCGTGATCCAGCGCGGCCCATTCGTGATGGCTTCGCAGCGCGCGCTGGAAGAGGCCATGCGGGCCTACGACGCGGGCGATTTCGGACGGATCCGAGATGACGGGGCGGCGCCGGGCAGGCCCGCGGAGCCGGCCGGCGCGGGCTGAGCCGGCCGCCGCCGCGGCGCCGCTATTCCAACGCGCCGCCGGTGTATTCCTGGCGGTCTATGCCATGGCGTTGAAGCTTGTCGTAGAACGTCTTGCGCGGAATGCCCAGGGCTTCCAGCGTGGATTTGATATCGCCATGGTTGACGGCCAGCGCGTCGCGGATCAGCTGCGCCTCGAAGCGTTCCACCCTTTCCGGCAGGCTGCCCGCACCGGCAGGCTGCGGCGCCGACAGCGGCGTGCCGCCATGCACGCCCAGCACGACGCGCTCGGCGAAGTGGGCCAGCTCGCGCACGTTGCCGGGCCAGGCGTGTTCCAGCAGATGCCGCCGGACCTGCGCCGGCAGGTCGGGGATGTCGCGTTGGAAGCGCCGCGAGGCGATGCCCAGGTAGTGCGCGAACAGCAGCGGAATGTCGTCGCGCCGTTCGCGTAGTGGCGGGATCCGGATGGTGACGACGTTCAGGCGATAGAACAGGTCTTCGCGGAAATGCGGGCGCGCCAGCGCGCTGCCCAGGTCTTCCTTGGTGGCCGCGACCACCCGCAGGTCCAGTCTGCGCACGTCGTTGGTGCCCAGCGGCGTGATCTGGCGGGTTTCCAGCACGCGCAGGAACTTGACCTGGATGTTCAGGGGCATGCTCTCGATCTCATCGAGGAACAGCGTGCCGCCGCTGGCATGCTCGATGCGGCCGATGCGCCTCTTCTGGGCGCCGGTGAAGGCGCCCGCCTCATGGCCGAACAGCTCGCTCTCGATCACGCTTTCGGGCAGCGCGCCGCAGTTGATCGCCACCAGTTCGTGCTGGCGTCGGCGGCTCAGACGATGCAGTGCGCTGGCGACCACTTCCTTGCCGGTGCCGGTCTCGCCTTCCACCAGCACGTCCACGTCGGCGTCGGCGATATGCCGCAGCGTCTGCTTGATCCGCAGCATGGCCGGGGTATTGCCGATGAACGGCTCCGCGTCGGCGCCCGAGGCGAAGGCCGCTTCCTGCAGGCGGCGGTTTTCCAGCACCAGCCTGCGCTTCTCGGCGGCATGGCCGATGGTGGCGATCAGGCGCTCGGCGGGATAGGGCTTGGCCAGGAAGTCATAGGCGCCCTCGCGCATGCACTGGACGGCGGTGGCGATGTCGCCATGGCCGGTGATCAGGATGACGGGGATTTCGGCGTCGAGGTCGCGCAGCCGCTGGAACAGTTGCAGCCCGTCCATGTCCGGCATGCGGATGTCGGTCACCACCACGCCGTCGAACGCGCGCGTCAGCACGGGCAGCGCGGCGCGGGCGCTGGCATGGGCCTCCACCTGGAAGCCATGCAGCTTCAGCGTCTGGCTGTTGGCGCGGCGCAGCTCGGCGTCGTCGTCGATGAAGACCACGCGCACGGCGGGTTTGGCGGGCAGGGCGGCGGCGCCGGATGGCGGCGCGGAAGAGGCGGATCGGCTCATGATGCGGGAAGGGGGGACGCCTTGCGCAGCGTCAGGATGAACAGGGCGCCGCGTCCGGGGCCGTGGGGCGCGGGGAACTCCGGGTCCGTGGCATCCGCCGCGCGCAGCTCGCCGCCGAATTCGGCGACGATGTCGCGGGAGATCACCAGCCCCAGTCCCAGGCCCTCGGGCTTGGTGGTGTGGAAGGGCGTGAACAGGCCGGCCAGCGCTTCGGCGCTCAGGCCCGGTCCGTTGTCATGGAAATAGAGTTGCACCCGCTCGCCCTGGTCGCGCAAGGCCAGGGTGATGCGGCCGCCGGGCTGACCGCCCAGCGCGTCCAGCGCGTTCTGCAGCAGATTGACCAGCACCTGTTCCAGCCGGATGCGGTCGGCCAGCACCCGCGCATCCTGGCCGGCGGCCGGCCGATGCAGCGCCACGCCCTGCCGCGCGGCGCGCGGGCCGGCCAGCAGCAGCGCGCCGTCCAGCGCCGCGCCCAGGCTGATCGGCGCGACCTGCGTGCTGGCCTTGCGCGAGAAGGCGCGCAGCTCGCCGGTGATATGGCCGATGCGTTCCGTGAGCGAGGCGATGGATTCCAGGTTTTCGCGCGCGGTCTCCGGATCCTGGCGGCGCAGGAATTCGGCGGCATTGTCCGCGTAGCTGCGGATGGCGGCGACAGGCTGGTTGATTTCGTGCGCGACGCCGGCGGCCACCTGTCCCAGCAAGGCCAGCTTGCTGGCCTGGACCAGTTCATCCTGCAGCGTGTGCAGCCGCGCCTGGGCGCGTTGGCGTTCGTCCATTTCGCCGAGCAGCCGGTCGTTGGCCAGCCGCAACTGCGCCGTGCGTTCGTGCACCTGGTCGGCGAGCTGCTGGCGGATGGCGGTCTGCTGCCGGGTGTGCTCATGGCCGCGGTGCCGGCGGTAGAGCAGCACGCCGACGATGGCGGCCAGCAGGCTTTGCGCCAGCAGCGCGCCCAGCTGGGCATTGGCGCTGGCGCGGTTCAGCGCGGACTGCACCGGCGACAGCAGGTGCAGCGTCCATCCCGGCGATTCGGTGATGGGCAGCGTGGTGTGCAGCAGCGGCGAGCCGGCCGGTATCTGCGGCAGGGCCACGTCCGCGCGCACCAGCGTTCCCGTGCTGCTGGTCTGCAGCGGCGGGCTGATCGGCACGGACTGGAAGCGGGCGTCGCCGAATTGCAGGCTGGTGCGCAGCCGCTGCGCCAGCTCTTCGGATAGCGGCGCCAGCACGTCGAAGCGCCATTGAGGCAGGCTGCCCAGCAGGACCACGCCGTGTTCGTCGGTGACGAAGATCGGCGCGTTGGACTGGCGCCAGTCGGCCTCCAGTTCGCGGAAATCCACCTTCAGCACCACCACGCCGAGCATGCCGCCGTCCGGCGCGTCGACGCGGCGCGACAGGTACAGGCCGGCTTCGTGGCTGATGGTGCCGAGCGCGAAGTGCTCGGCCGAGCCATGCGCGACCGCGCCACGGAAATACGGCCGGAACTGGTAGTCCACGCCCTCGAAGCTGGCCGGCTCGCGCCAGTTGCTGGCGGCGATGGCGTAGCCCGTGCGGTCCAGCACGTAGATGGCCGCCGCGCCCACGCCGCGGCTCAGGGCTTCGAGTTTTTCATCGAGCGGCCCGATCTGGGCCGGCACGGGATCCAGCAGCGCCGCGCGCAGGTCCACATCGCGCGTCAGCACGAAGGGCAGCGCGCGGAATTTGTCCAGGTTGTTGCGCAGCAGGGCGGCGTTGATCTGGCTGGCGTTGCGCGCCAGCTGGGCCGCCTCCCGCAGCGCGCCTTCGCGCGCCCAGCCGGTGGCCAGATGCAGCACGGCGAAGATGGCGCCGATGAGCAGCAACGCCAGTGTGATGCGCGCGGGCCAGCCCATGCCCGGCTTGCTGGCGGGCGGCTCGATGCGCGGGGTGGCGGTGGAATCGGACATGGTTGTGCGGTTTTTCGCACATTTTATCTCCGGCTTGTGCGGACTTTCGCAGCCAGGATCTGCCGATGTTCATTGGAAAAAAATAAAATCCTTATTTTTCAATAACTTGGAATATTTTTGTGTGCCCAGGCAGGTTGGCACGCCGTTTGCGTAGGAAAGGACAAGCCCGTGGCGCGTCCGCGCGGTGAAATCGGCCGCCTCGCCATGCGGGGCGACCATAAAAGAGATAACGCCCCGCCGCCCGTGCTGCTGAATCGCGCGGAGCTGGGGCCCTGGTGGGGACAAAACCCATGATCGACACTGATCAAGGCGCGCCCGCGCGCAAGCTGAAGTTCTATCAAGTCCTGTACGTGCAGGTGCTTTTCGCCATTGTGGTCGGCATGCTGCTCGGCCACTACAAGCCTGAGCTGGGACAGTCCATGCAACCGCTGGGCGACGGCTTCATCAAGCTGGTGAAGATGATCATCGCGCCCGTCATCTTCCTGACCGTGGCCACCGGCATCGCCGCCATGAGCGACCTGAAGAAGGTCGGCCGCGTGGCAGGCAAGGCCATGCTGTACTTCCTGGTGTTCTCGACGCTGGCCCTGGTGGTCGGCATGGTGGTCAGCCATATCGTGCAGCCGGGCGCCGGCATGCACATCGACCCCAAGACGCTGGACACCAAGGCGGTGTCGGGCTATGTGGCCAAGGCCCATGACTCGACCATCACCGGCTTCCTGATGAACATCATCCCGACGACCATCTTCAGCCCCTTCGTCGGCGGTGACATCCTGCAGGTGCTGTTCGTCGCGGTGCTGTTCGGCATCGCGCTGGCGCAGGTCGGCGAGCGCGGCAAACCGGTGCTGAACTTCCTGACGGTGCTGGCCCAGCCCATCTTCAAGCTGGTCGCCATCCTGATGAAGGCGGCGCCGATCGGCGCGTTCGGCGCCATGGCCTTCACCATCGGCAAGTACGGCATCAAGTCGGTGGTCAATCTGGCCATGCTGGTGGGCACGTTCTACGCCACCTCGGTGCTGTTCGTGGTGATCGTGCTGGGCGCGGTGGCGCGTTACAACGGCTTTTCCATCCTGAAGCTGGTGCGCTACATCCGCGAAGAGCTGCTGCTGGTGCTGGGCACGAGCTCCTCGGAAGCCGCGCTGCCGACGCTGATGCAGAAGATGGAGAAGGCCGGGTGTTCGAAGTCCGTGGTCGGGCTGGTGGTGCCGACCGGCTATTCGTTCAACCTGGACGGCACCAATATCTACATGACCATGGCGGCGCTGTTCATCGCGCAGGCCTGCGATATCCCGCTGTCGCTGGGCGATCAGATCCTGCTGCTGCTGGTGGCGATGCTGAGCTCCAAGGGCGCGGCGGGCGTGACGGGCGCGGGTTTCATCACTTTGGCGGCCACGCTGTCGGTGGTGCCCAGCGTGCCGGTCGCCGGCATGGCGCTGATCCTGGGCGTGGACCGTTTCATGTCCGAATGCCGCGCGCTGACCAATCTGGTCGGCAATGCCACGGCCGCCGTGGTGGTGGCGCGCTGGGAAGGCGAACTCGACCGCGGGCAGCTGGAACGGGCGCTGGACGGCCAGGAGTTGCCGTCGCCCGGCGAAGCGCCGCAGCAGCAAGGCCAGAGCCTGGCGGTGCCGGCGCCGGCGCAGCAGGGCTGACGACTCAGGGAATGCGGATGCCGACCGCGCGCAGCAATGCCGCGGTCTCGAATACCGGCAGGCCCATCACGCCGGTATAGCTGCCCGACAGGCTGGCGACGAAGGCGCCGGCCAGTCCCTGGACGCCATAGGCGCCGGCCTTGCCATAGGGCTCGCCGCTGTCGCAATAGCGCGCGATGTCTTCCGCGTCCAGTGCACGCATGCTGACTTGCGTGACCGAGACGGCTTCCCGCAGGCCGTCGCCGGCCCACAGCGCCACCGCGGTGCGGACTTCATGCGTGGCGCCGGACAGGGCGCGCAGGATGCGTTCGGCATCGGCGCGGTCGGCGGGCTTGCCGAGCACGGCGCCCGCCAGGATCACCGTGGTGTCGGCCGACAGCAGGGGCAGCGGCGCCAGGCCCTGGGCCTGCATCCAGTCGCGTCCGCGCAGGGCCTTTTCCCTGGCGGTGCGGACCACATAGTCGGTGGCGCTTTCGCCCGCGTGCTGGGGTTCGTCCTCGCCGGGCGGAGCCGGCACCTGCAGCACCTCGTGCGCCACGCCCATCTGGGTCAGCAGCTCGCGGCGCCGGGGGCTAGCGGAGGCCAGGTAGATGCGCGCGGGCGCGCCGGAAGTCGAGGTCAGGTCCATGCGGGGCTGGCCGCGCCCGGAGTCAGGCGCGGTGATAGGGATGGTTGGTCATGATGGCCCAGGCGCGGTAGAGCTGCTCGGCCAGGACCACCCGCACCATGGGGTGCGGCAGGGTCAGCGACGACAGGCGGATCTGCCCGCCGCAGGACGCCTTCAGCTCGGCGTCCAGGCCATCGGGGCCGCCCACCAGGAAGGCCACGTCCTGGCCGCCCGCGCGCCATTGTTCCAGCTTTTGCGACAGCGCGACCGTGGTCAGGTCGCGACCGCGCTCGTCCAGCGCCAGGCGCAGCGCGCCCGGGGGCAGGGCGGCATCGATGCGCTTGGCTTCCGCCGCCATCATCTGCGCCGGCGTCTTGCCACTGGTGCGTGGCTCGGGCTTGATTTCGCGCAGTTCCAGCGCGCAGTCCGGCGGCAGCCGCTTGGCGTAATCGTTCCAGGCAGTCTCGACCCACTCGGGCATGCGCGTGCCGACGGCCGCGACGATGAGTTTCACGGCGGACTCAGTCGTCCACGCCGTCGTAGGCGTTGCTGCCGGCGACGGGGGCGGCGCGGGTGGATTCCGGCAGCAGCTTGACGCGCACCGGCTTGCCGCCCCAGATCTCTTCCAGGTTGTAGTACTGGCGGATGGCGGGCTGCATGATGTGCACGACCACGTCGCCCAGGTCGACCACGACCCACTCGCCGGTGTCCTCGCCTTCGATGGTGATGCCGGACAGGTCCATGGCGCGGCCACGGTCGGCGACGCTGGACGCCAGGGCGCGGGTTTGCCGGTTGGAGGTTGCGCTGGCGATCACCACCCGGTCGAACAGGCTGGTGAGGTGCGTGGTGTTGAAGACTTTGATGTCTTGCGCCTTGACGTCTTCGAGGGCATCGATGACGGCGCGTTGGAGTTTCTGTATATCCATAGCTGCGAATAATAACCCGCGGGCGGATGGCCGGAACCGATATTCACGGCGATCGCGCCCGGCGGGCGGGAGGATTATCGGTAGAGATTGTGCGCCGCAATATACGCGGCCACGGGCTCGGCCAGCATGCCCGCCGTGGATTCGCCCTTGGCCAGGCGGCGGCGGATTTCCGAGGCGGACACGGCCATGGGCGCGAAGGGCAGGGATTGCAGCCCGCGACCCAGCTCCCGCAGGCGCGCCGCCAGTTCGGCGGGCGGCGCCAGCGGCGTGCCGGGACGGACCGCCACGGCCATGTCCACGCGCTCGGCGATTTCGTCCCAGGCGCGCCAGGTGCAGAAGTTGGCCAGCTGGTCGGCGCCCAGCAGCCAGACGTAGCGGGCATCGCCGGGCAGGGCGCGCAGGGTGTCGATGGTGTAGGTGGCGCCGCCCCGCTCGATCTCGATGGGGTTGACGGCCAGGCCGTGCTGGTCCGCGATGGCCAGCGCCAGCATATCGAGGCGTTGCGCCGGCGTCGCTTGCAGCGCCTCGCGCTGCCAGGGATTGGCGGTGGGGATCAGTTGCACCTGTTCCAGCGCCAGCGCCGACAGCGCGCTTTGCGCCAGCGCCACGTGCGCCAGATGGACGGGGTCGAAACTGCCGCCCAGGAGCCCGATACGCTTCACGCCCAGTCCCGTGGCGTCAGGTAGGCCGCCAGCTCGGCCTCGGGCGTGCCCGCCTGCGGCTGCCAGTCGTAGCGCCAATGCGCCATGGGCGGCATGGACAGCAGGATGGATTCCGTGCGTCCGCCCGATTGCAGGCCGAACAGCGTGCCTCGGTCGAACACCAGGTTGAATTCGACGTAGCGGCCGCGCCGGTAGGCCTGGAAGTCGCGCTCGCGCTCGCCGTAGGTCAGGCCGCGACGGCGTTCGACGATGGGCATGTAGCCCGGCAGGAAGGCGTCGCCGACCGAGCGCGTCAGCGCGAACGAGGCGTCGAAGCCGGGCGCGTTGAGATCGTCGTAGAAGATGCCGCCGACGCCGCGCGTCTCGTTGCGGTGCTTCAGGAAGAAGTACTCGTCGCACCAGCGCTTGTAGCGCGGATAGTAGTCCGCGCCGTGCGCCGCCAGCGCGTCCCGACAGGTTGCGTGGAAATGGCGGGCGTCTTCCTCGAACGGGTAGTACGGCGTCAGGTCGATGCCGCCGCCGAACCAGAAGACGTCGCTTTCGTCATGGCCGGGACGGGCCGCGGCCAGGAACATGCGCACGTTCATGTGGGTGGTCGGCACATAGGGGTTGCGCGGATGCAGCACCATGGACACGCCCATGGCTTCCCAGGGGCGGCCGGCCAGCTCGGGCCGGTGCGCGCTGGCCGACGGCGGCAGCTGCGAGCCCTTGACGTGGCTGAACAGCACGCCGGCGCGCTCGAACAGCGCGCCGCCCTCGATCAGGCGCGACAGCCCGCCGCCGCCTTCGGCGCGGGTCCAGGAGTCGCTGCGGAAGGCGGCGCCCTCCGCGTCTTCCAGCGCGCCGACGATGCGGGACTGCAGCCCGGTCAGATAGTTCCGGACATCGGTGACGGGCAGGGCGCTCATCGGCCGGTTTTCTGCTGGGAGGGCTTGAGCGCGCGCCAGCCGATGTCGCTGCGGTACTGGCGGCCGTCGAAGTGGATGCCGTCGATCGCCTCGTACACGCGGTCGCGGGCCATCTTGACCGAGTCGCCCAACGCCGTCACGCACAGCACGCGGCCACCGGTGGTCTGGACTTCATCGCCTTCCAGGCGCGTGGCGGCATGGAACACCATGCAGTCCTCGGCGTCGGCCGGCAGGCCCTTGATGACGTCGCCGGTGCGCGGCGTGTTGGGGTAGTTGTGCGAGGCCAGCACCACGCCCAGCGCGGTGCGGCGGTCCCAGGTGATGTCGGCCTGGTCGAGCGTGCCGTCCACCGCGTGCTCCAGCGCGTCGAGCAGGTCGCTTTTGACGCGCATCATGATGGGCTGGGTTTCCGGGTCGCCCATGCGGCAGTTGAATTCCAGCGTCTTGATGGCGCGGTCCGGATCATCGCCGGGGGCGATCATCAGGCCGGCGTACAGGAAGCCGGTGTACGGGATGCCGTCGCGCGTCATGCCCTGCACGGTCGGCAGGATGATCTCGCGCATGATGCGGTGGTGCAGCTCGGGCGTGACGATGGGGGCGGGCGAATAGGCGCCCATGCCGCCGGTGTTGGGGCCCTGGTCGCCGTCCTGCAGGCGCTTGTGGTCCTGGCTGGTGGCCAGCGCCAGCACGTTGCGGCCGTCGCACATGACGATGAAGCTGGCTTCCTCGCCGACCAGGCATTCCTCGATCACGACGCGCGCGCCGGCCTCGCCCATGGAGCCGTCGCCCAGCATGGCGTCGACCGCCGCGTGGGCCTCTTCCAGCGTCGCAGCCACCACCACGCCCTTGCCGGCGGCCAGGCCGTCGGCCTTGATGACGATGGGGGCGCCCTCCGCGTCGATGTAGGCGTGCGCGCGGGCCGGGTCGGTGAAGGTCTCGTAGCGCGCCGTCGGGATGTTGTGGCGGACCATGAAGGCCTTGGCGTAGTCCTTCGAGCTTTCCAGCTGCGCGGCCGCCTTGGTGGGACCGAAGATCTTCAGGCCGCGCGCGCGGAACACGTCGACGACGCCGGCCGCCAGCGGAGCCTCGGGGCCGACCACGGTCAGCGCGATGCCTTCGCGCTGGACGAAATCGGCCAGCTCCTCGGCATTGGTGAGCGCGATGTTTTCCATCTGCTCGGCGCGCTGGGTGCCGCCGTTGCCCGGCGCGACGTAGACCTTGTGTACGCGCGGGGAGCGGGCCAGCCGCCATGCGAGGGCATGTTCGCGGCCGCCCGAGCCAATTACCAGGAGTTTCATTATTGCGTGGTTCTGAAGGTTGCTTGCGGCTTACTGCGCTTCGTCGAAAACGACGGTCGTATAGACTTCCTGCACGTCGTCCAGGCCTTCCAGGGCGTCGAGCAGTTTCTGCATCTTGATGGCGTCTTCCCCGGCCAGCTCGGTTTCATTCAGGGCCTTCATGACGATGCCGTCCATCTCGGCCTTCAGGCCGGCGGCGTCGAAGGCCTTGCGCACGGCGGCGTAATCGGCCGGCGCGCTGATCACTTCGATCACGCCTTCGTCATCGGTCGTCACGTCCTCGGCGCCCGCTTCCAGGGCGGCTTCCATGACCTTGTCTTCCGGGGTGCCGGGGGCGAACACGAACTGGCCGCAATGCTTGAACATGAAGGCGACCGAGCCTTCCTGGCCCAGGTTGCCGCCGTTCTTGGCGAAGGCGTGGCGCACTTCGGCCACGGTGCGGGTGCGGTTGTCGGTCATGCAGTCGACGATCACCGCCGCGCCGCCGATGCCGTAGCCCTCGTAGCGGACTTCCTCGTAGGCTTCGCCGTCGGCGCCGCCGGCGCCGCGCTGGATGGCGCGCTGGATGTTGTCCTTGGGCATGTTGGCGTCGGTCGCCTTGTCCCAGGCCATGCGCAGCCGCGGATTGCTGTCCGGGTCAGGGCCGCCGGCACGGGCCGCCACCGTGATTTCACGGATGATCTTGGTCCAGAGCTTGCCCCGCTTGGCGTCTTGACGGCCCTTGCGGTGTTGAATATTGGCCCATTTGCTGTGTCCGGCCATAGCGTTCCAGGATAAAAGGTCTTTGAAGGCGAGCATTTTACCGTGCCGGCGCGGCGCGCGCCCGGCCGCGCGCCGGTTGTGTCCGTCCGGCCACGCGCACAAGCCCGCCGGCAGGCTCTACACTTGGGCATCTGTTTCAACCGGTCCGGAGTCGTCCATGCCCAACCCCATCCTCATCGCCAAGAACGCGCAGACGGAACTGGCCCTGCTGCCGGCCTTGGCAAACCGGCATGGCTGCATCACCGGCGCGACGGGGACCGGCAAGACCGTCACCCTGCAGGTGCTGGCGGAATCGTTTTCCCGCATCGGCACGCCGGTGTTCATGGCCGACGTCAAGGGCGACCTGACCGGCGTTTCCCAGGCGGGCGCGGCCTCTCCCAAGTTGCAGGAACGGCTCAAGAGCCTGGGCCTGGCCGAGCCGGCCTGGGCCGCCAGCCCGGTGGCGCTGTGGGACGTGTTCGGCGAGCAGGGCGCGCCGGTCCGGGCCACCATTTCCGACATGGGGCCGCTGCTGCTGGCGCGCATCCTGGAACTGAACGACACCCAGGAAGGAGTGCTGGCGCTGGTGTTCAAGGTCGCCGACGACGAAGGCCAGCTGCTGCTGGACCTGAAGGACCTGCGCGCCATGCTGCAGAACGTGGCCGACCGCAGCGCCGAGCTAAAGACCCGTTACGGCAACGTGTCGGCCGCCAGCGTGGGCGCGATCCAGCGCAGCCTGCTGACGCTGGAGTCGCAGGGGGCCGAGAAGTTCTTCGGCGAGCCCATGCTCGATGTTGCCGACCTGATGCGCACCGACGCCCAGGGACGCGGCATCGTCAACGTGCTGGCCGCCGACAAACTCATGCAGGCGCCGCGCCTGTACGCGATCTTCCTGCTCTGGCTGCTGGGCGACCTGTACGAAAAGCTGCCGGAAGTGGGCGATATGGAACAGCCCAAGCTGGTCTTCTTCTTCGACGAGGCCCATCTGCTGTTCACCGATGCGCCGCAAGCCCTGCTGACCAAGATCGAGCAGGTGGTCCGCCTGGTCCGCTCCAAGGGCGTCGGGGTGTATTTCGTCACCCAGAACCCGCTGGATATTCCCGACACGGTGCTGGGGCAGCTGGGCAACCGCGTCCAGCACGCGCTGCGCGCCTTCACGCCGCGCGACCAGAAGGCCGTCAAGACGGCGGCGCAGACCATGCGTCCCAATCCCGGGCTGGATATCGAGGCCGCCATCACCGAACTGGGCGTCGGCGAGGCCCTGGTGTCCTTGCTGGACGCCAAGGGGCGGCCGCAGCCCACCGAGCGCGCCTGGATCGTGCCGCCGGCCAGTCGCATCGGGCCGGCCACGGATGCCGAGCGCCAGGCGTTGCGACGGGCCAATCCCTTGTCGGCCAAGTACGAGCAGGCGATCGACCGCGAATCCGCCTATGAGGTGCTGGCGGGCCGGGCATCGGCCCCCGCTGGCCAGAATGGCGGCGGCGCGGCCGCGCCCGGCGCGCCAGCGGGCGGGCAGACGCCGGCTGGCGAGGAGGGCGGCTTCATGCAGGGCCTGAACGAAGTGCTGTTCGGATCGACCGGCCCCAGGGGTGGCAAGCGCGACGGGGTGGTCCAGACGATGGCCAAGAGCACCGTCCGCACGGTCGCCCGGGAACTGGCGCGAGGCATCCTGGGATCGTTGCTTGGCTCGAAGGGGCGCCGCTGACGTTGCGGGAGGATTGGCGGAGCCGTCCTACCTGACAATGCGCTGTCATACGCAATAGTCTGAAACGGGATTTTTGTGGCCGGTTTCCCGGAAATATCCGGAGTTTTTGTAACCAGGGGTATTGCGCCACTATAATTTATGCCTATGATCTTGGGCGGTATATACCGAGAATCAAAGGGAAAAAATTGGTGGCTAAGAAACACAAGATCGCGGTGCTTCCGGGAGACGGCATAGGCAAGGAAGTCGTGCCCGAAGGCCTGAAAGTGCTGGATGCGGTCGCGGCGCGATTCGATATCGGATTCCAGTGGGACCACTTCGACTGGAGCTGCGATTATTACGCGAAGCACGGCAAAATGATGCCGGACGACTGGCGCGCGCAGATTGGTCAGCACGAAGCGATTTTCTTCGGCTCGATCGGCTGGCCGGCCACGGTGCCCGACCACGAGGCGCTGTGGGGTTCGCTGTTCAAGTTCCGCCGCGAATTCGATCAGTACATCAATTTGCGTCCCGTGCGTCTGATGCCCGGCGTGCCTTCGCCGCTGGCTAATCGCAAGCCCGGAGAGATCGATTTCTACATCGTCCGCGAAAACACCGAGGGCGAATACTCCAATAGCGGCGGCCGCCTGTTCGAGGGCACCGAGCGCGAGGTGGTGATCCAGGAAAGTGTGTTCACCCGTGTTGGCGCCGACCGCGTGCTGAAGTTCGCGTTCGACCTGGCCCAGAAGCGCGGCAAGCACCTGACCGCAGCCACCAAGTCCAACGGCATTTCCATCTCGATGCCTTGGTGGGACGAGCGCGTGGCCGATATCGCCAAGGGCTATCCCGACGTGCGCTGGGACAAGTACCATATCGATATCCTGTGCGCTCATTTCGTGCAGCATCCCGACTGGTTCGACGTCGTGGTGGCGTCCAATCTGTTCGGCGATATCCTGTCGGACCTGGGTCCGGCCTGCACGGGCACCATCGGCATCGCGCCGTCGGCCAACCTGAATCCCGAGCGCAAGTTCCCATCCCTGTTCGAGCCCGTGCACGGTTCGGCGCCCGACATCTACGGCAAGGGCATCGCCAATCCGATCGGCCAGATCTGGAGCGGCGCGCTGATGCTGGATTTCCTGGGCTATCCAGAGGCATCCGCCGCCGTCGTGAGCGCGATCGAGACCGTGCTGGCGGACGGACCGCGCACCCGGGACATGCAGGGCACGGCATCCACCGCCGAGGTCGGAGACGCGATCGCGTCGCTGATTTCGGCGCGCTGAGCAAGGTAGTGAGGAAGGGCTTTACAGAGTGAAAATGGACCAAGCGATCTCGCCTGCTCCGCCCGGCCACATTGGTGGCGGGCGGGCGGATCGATTCGTGCGCAAGTTGTTCCGCATGCTGCGCTCGCGCAGCCAGCGGCACAACCAGCATCTCTGGCCGTTTGTCCGCATCCAGCGAGATTCGCTGGGAACCATCAGTGGTTATCGGGCATTCGGCCGGTCAGTGCCTGTGACGCCGTTGGACGAAGGATACGACCCCTCCGACGAAACCGTTCATCTGATCCTGAGCGGCCCTTCCATCGCGGAAATCCCCTATGACCGGATGAACATCCAGTGCGCGATGGGGGTGAACGGCGCGATCGTGCTGGCCAACAAGTACGACCTGCCGTTCAAGTATTACTGCATTATCGACCAGAACTTCGTGCGCGATCGCATCGCCCTGGTGCGCGAGATCGTGTCGCGCGACCTGACGCTGTATGTCTCGCCCGAGGTGCTGCGCTACATCGTCCAGGGCGTGCCCCAGGAAGAGATACGCTGCCGCATCTGTATCATCGAGCTCATCCTCGAGCGGGCCTATCAACGCAGCACGGCGCCGGCGACGTTGGTGCGCATGGTCCAGGCGAACCCGGACCTGCACCTGCTGGATGCGGAGCTGGGGCTGGGCTTCAGCTTCAATGCTGCGCTCGGGGTGTTCGATGCCGACACGGTGGCCTATGCCGCGTTGCAGGTGCTGTTTTCGTATGGCGCCCGTAATCTCTACGTGCATGGCCTGGACCTGAGCCTTGAAAACGGCCTGCGCTTCTACGATGAAGGCGTGTCGCCTCAGAGCAGCCGGTTGGCGCGGCATTTCGCCCGCGTGATCGAGCCGTCCTTCAGGTTTGCCGCCAGGCATTGGGCCGAGCGCGGCCTTTCGGTATACAACCTGTCCCCGGTCAGCGCCTTGCCGCCGGACGTGATCGAACGCAAGGACTGGCGCGAGTTGCTCAAACCCGGTGCCGTCGAGCGCAACGAAACCGCCTGAACCGCGTCACTCTGGCGCGGGTCGTCGACGGGAACCCGGCCGCATCAGCCCTCATTCGCAACAGACCCGCCTCCAGGGCGGGTCTGTTCATTCCTGGTGGCCGCCAAGGCGGCTCGCCGGGTCTAGTGGGCTCCCGCCGCCGCTTCCGCCGCGCCGCCGCCCGCCTTCGCGGACTTGGGCCGGGCGAACCAGACCAGGCCGGTCAACAGCAGGAAAATCACCGCCGAGCCATAGAACACGTCCACCGCGGACATGGTGAAGGCCTGCGTGTTGACCATCCGGTCCACCAGCGTCAGCGCCTGCGCGTGCGACACGCCCAGCCCGTTCTGCAGCGTGCCGACCGTCTGGTCGAAGGCCGCCTGTCCGGGCCGCGCGATTTCCGTCAGCTGCGCGTGATGCATCGTGGCGCGGTTTTCCCATAGCGTGGTGGCGATCGAGGTGCCGAAGGCCCCCGCCGTCAGGCGCAGGAAGTTCGACAGACCCGACGCCGCCGGAATGCGCCAGGGCTCGATGCTGGACAGCGTGATCGAGGTCAGGGGCACGAAGAAGGCCGCCATGGCCGCGCCCTGGATGATGGTCGGCGTCATCAGCGTGCGCACATCGGTCTGGGTATTGAAGCCCGAGCGCATGAAGCACACCAGCGCGAAGATCAGGAAGGCCACGGTGACGATCTGGCGCGGATCCCGCGTGGCCAGCATCTTGCCCACGACCGGCGTCAGCAGGATGGCCAACAGCCCCACCGGCGCGGTGACCAGGCCCGCGTAGGTGGCCGTGTAGCCCATGTTGCTTTGCAGCCAGAGCGGCAGCAGCACCACGTTGCCGAAGAACACGCCGTAGGCCACGGCCAGCGTCAGCGCGCCGACCGTGAAGTTGCGCACCTTGAACAGACGCAGGTCCACCACGGGGTGCGCGTCGGTCAGTTCCCAGATCAGGAAGAACACGAAGGCCACGACGGCCACCGCCGCCAGGATCAGGATGGTGGGGCTGGCGAACCAGTCCAGCTCCTTGCCCTTGTCCAGCATGATCTGCAGCGCGCCGACCCACACCACCAGCAGGACCAGCCCCAGCTTGTCGATGGGCAGCTTGCGCGTGGGCGATTCGCGGTCGCGGTAGATGCGCCAGCTGATCCAGGCGGCCAGCAGGCCGACCGGCACGTTGATGTAGAAGATCCAGGGCCAGGTGTAGTTGTCGGAAATCCAGCCGCCCAGCAAGGGCCCGGCCACGGGCGCCACCAGCGTGGTCATGGACCAGACCGCCAGCGCCATGCCGGCCTTCGACTTCGGAAAGCTCGCCAGCATCAGCGCCTGCGACAGCGGGATCATCGGGCCGGCGACGGCGCCCTGCAGCACACGGAAGGCGATCAGCGCCTCCAGCGACGGCGAAAAGCCGCAGAGCCACGAGGCCAGCACGAACAGCAGCGTCGACATCAGGAACAGCCGCACCTGGCCGAAGCGTTGCGTGAGCCAGCCGGTCAGGGGCACCGTGATGGCGTTGGCCACCGCGAAGGATGTGATCACCCAGGTGCCCTGGCTGGTGCTCACGCCCAGGTCGCCCGAGATGGTGGGAATGGACACGTTGGCGATCGAGGTGTCCAGCACGTTCATGAACACCGCCGTGGACAGCGCGATGGACCCGATGATGCGGGTCGCGCCTTCCAGCGGCGGGTGGGCGCCCGGGGGACGGGCCGGCGCGGCGGGCGCGCCGCCGGCCTCGGGCTGGGCGGGAGTGCTCATGGCGTTTCCTCAGCGGGCCGGGCCGGCGGACGCCGCCGACGCCACGGCGTCGCTGGTGTCCAGGTTGTCACGGATGATCTTGGCGACCATGGCGTCGATCTCGCCGTGCGCCGGCTCAAATGCGCGGGTGGACCAGGCCGGTTCCTTGCGTTCGGCCTGCGTCAGCGGTTCGCCGTCCTGCTTGCCCACATCGACTTCCACTTCCATCGACAGGCCCACGCGCAGCGGGTGCTTCTTCAGGTCCTCGGGATCGAGCGTGATGCGCACGGGCACGCGCTGCACCACCTTGATCCAGTTGCCCGTGGCGTTCTGTGCGGGCAGCAGCGCGAAGGCGCTGCCGGTGCCGGCATCCAGGCCGGCGATCGTGCCGTGGTAGGTCACCGAGGTGCCGTACAGGTCGGCATTCATCTTGACGGGCTGGCCGATGCGCATCTTGCGCAGCTGGCCTTCCTTGAAGTTGGCTTCGACCCACACCTGATCCAGCGGCACCACGGTCATCAGCGCGGCGCCCGGGGCGACACGCTGTCCGACCTGGGCGCTGCGGCGCGCCACCACGCCACCGACCGGCGCGGGCAGCACGGTGCGCGATTGCGCCAGCCAGGCATTGCGCAGGCCGGCGACGGCCTGCTGCACGTCCGGGTGCCCGGCCACGTCGGTGCCCCGGGTCAGCGCCTGGTTGGTGGCGAGCTTGGCGCGCGCGGCGGCCAGCGCGGCCTTGGCCTGGGCCAGGCCGGATTGCGCGGACTTCAGCGCGGCTTCGGCGTGCAGGATTTCCTCGCCGCTGACGCCGCCGGACTTGGCCAACTGCTGGCGGCGGCTGACGTCGCTCTGGGCACGGGCCAGCTCGGCCTGGGCGCGCACGATGTCGGCGCTGCGCAGGTCGACGTCGGCGGCCAGCGCATCGTTCTGCACGTAATAGGTGCGGACCTGGCGCACGGTCTGGGCCAGCTTGGCCTGGGCCTGTTGCAGCGCCACGTCGGTGTCGGCGGAATCGAGACGCACCAGCGGCTGGCCGGCGCTCACGGTTTCGGTGTCGTCGGCCTCGATGGCGACGATGGTGCCGGGCACCTGCGGCGTGATCTGCACCAGATTGCCGTGCACGTAGGCGTCGTCGGTGTTTTCGAAATGGGCGCCGAACAGGGCCCACCAGATGCCGTAGGCGATGGCGATGAGCACGAAGGCGCCGGTCGCGAGCAGCAGCAGGCGTTTGCGGGCGGGGTTGGTAGCGGGAGCGTTCATGACGTCTGAATCCGGGTCGGTCAGTGAGTGGTGGCGCCGGCGGGCGCGGGCTGGGCGTCTGGGGCGGCGGGCGCGGCGGGCGTGTAGCCGCCGCCCAATGCATAGGCCAGGTCGGCGTCCAGCTGGTAGGCGCGGATGCGCAGGTCGGTGTCGAGGCGGGCCTGGGTCAGCACGCCCGTCTGCGCGATCAGCACCGACAGGTAATTGCCCATGCCGGCCTTGTAGCGCTTGACGGCCAGGTCGTAGGCCGCGTCGATGGCGGCGCGCGCCTGGCGCTGCTCGCCCCGCTCCTGCTCCAGCAGGCGCAGGCCGTCGAGCGCATCGGCCACCTGGCGCACGGCGTCCAGCACGGACTGGTTGTAGTCCGAGATCGCCAGATCCGCGTCGGCGCGGCGGCCGGCCAGGTTGGCGTTGAGCGCGCCGCCGTGGAAGATGGGCAGCGAGATCGCCGGGCCGATGCCAGCCATGCGCGAGGCCGCGTCCAGCAGGTTGCCGGTGCCCATGGCCTGGAAGCCGGCGAAGGCGGTCAGGTTGATGTTCGGATAGAACTCGGCCTTGGCGGTGTCGATGGCGTGACGCGCGGCTTCGGCGCGCCAGCGCGCGGCCACGACGTCGGGACGGCGGCCCAGCAGATCCAGCGGCACGCTGGCGGGCACGCCGCCGGCCGGCGCGACCAGCGTCGTCTCGGTCAGCGACTGGCCGCGCTGCGGGCCGGCGCCGGCCAGCGCCGCGACCTGGTTGCGCAGCTGCGCCAGCGTGGTCTCGACCTGCGTCAGTTCGACCTTGCCCGCGGCCAGCGACGATTCCGCCTGCTTGACCTCGACCTGCGTGTCCAGGCCGGCCGAATAGCGGCCGCGCGTCAGTTCGAGCACGTCGGCGCGTTGCGCCAGCACGCGCTTGAGCACGCTGCGCTGGGCGAAGCCGTTCTGCAGATTCAGATAGGCGCGCACGACGGCGCTGGCCAGCAGGTTGCGCGCGGCCTGCGCGTCGGCCGCCGAGGCCGCCTGCTGCGAGACCGCCGACTTCAGGCGCGAGCGGTTCTTGCCCCAGAGGTCCAGTTCATAGCTGAAATCCAGCGCCAGCCGGTTGTCGCTGACCACCGAGCCGCCCAGCGGGGCAGGGTAGATGTACTGTTTGGACAGGTGCTCGCGGTTCAGCGTGTAGTTGGCGTCCACCCGTGGCAGCAGCGACGAACGCGCCGTGCTGACGGCGGCATTGGCCTGGGCCAGGCGGGCCTGGGCGGAACTCATCGACGGGTTGTTGGCCAGCGCTTCATCCACGAGGGCGTCGAGCTGGCTGTCGCCGTAGCGCTGCCACCAGTGGTCGGCGGGCCAAAGCGCATTCTGGCCGGTCAATCCCAGCTTGGTCGCGTCCAGCGCCGGCACGGGTTCGGGGCCGGGTTCCATCAGCGCGCAGCCGCTCAGGGCGAGCGCTAAAGCGGTAGTGAGAAGGCGTTTCATCCTGACGGTTTGCTGAAAGTAATTGATTAATCTGTATTTGCCTAGGCAGATATTATGCCAAAGAAAACCCGCCTGGGCGGGGATGCGCGTGTACGTCAGCGCTCGGGCGCGCTGCCACAGGCCGAGCCGTTGGCCAGCATGCGCATCATGAAGTGCTTGAGCTGCTGCACCTCGTCGGCGCTGAAGCCGCGCAGATGATGATTCAGCACGCGGGCGATGTTGTTCGGAATCTCGCGCGCCTTGGTTTCACCCAGCTCGGTGAGTTCGAGCTTGACCACGCGGCGGTCGGTCTGGCTGCGATTGCGCCGCAGCAGGCCCTTGGCTTCCAGGCGATCCAGCGTGCGCGTCATGGCGCCGGTGTCCGTGCCGGTCAGTCGCGCCAGCTCGGCCGGCGTGTCGGCGCGGCCGCGATACAGCATGGCGACGGGGCGCCACTGCATGGCGGTCAGGTCCAGCGGCGCCATTTCCTGATCCAGCATGCGGTTCAACGAGGAAGAGACCAGCTTGATCAGATAGCCGGCGTTGTCTTCCGTCATGCAACTGTCGTTGCCGCGGTAGTGGACGACGGCGTCGGTGTTGGGTGTTTCGGCATTCATGGAGCCGAATTTTACTGCCTAGTCAGTTATTGTCAAGGCTGTTACTGTGCGGTAGGTTCCGAGGCCGCGGCCGCCTTGCGCAGGCCGGACCAGACGATGGCCGCCACGATCAAGGCGGCGCCGGCCAGCATGCGCGGCGTGGGCTGCTGGCTGAACAGCGCCCACGCGAAGGCGATGGCGTAGACCGGCTCCAGCGCGATGACCAGCCCGGCGCTGCGGGCGTTGAGCCGGGTCAGGCTGGACACGAACAGGTAGTGCGACAGGCCGGTGCAGAATACGCCCAGCAGCGCCAGCCAGAGCCAATCCACCGCGGCGACCGAGGGCAGTTGCGCCGCCGCGAAAGGCAGCATGACCAGGGCCACCACCAGGTTCTGCCAGCAGGCGACCTGCATAGGATCCATGCCGGAGGCGGAACGGCGGTTGCTCAGGGCCAGCAGGGCGAAGGTCAGGCCGGACAGCAGGCCCCAGGCCAGGCCGACCGTGCCCTGGTCGGCCAGGTCGAAGGACGGCGTCACCAGCACCAGGCCGGCGGTGACCAGGCCCAGCAGCAGCCATTCGGCCAGCCGCACGCGCTCGCGGAAGATCAGGCCCTCGAACAGGGTGATGAAGGCGGGAAAGCTGGCGAAGCCCAGCGTGGCGATGGCGATGCCGCCGACCTTGACCGAGACGAAGAAGGTCACCCAGTGGGCGGCCAGCAAGGCGCCGGAGATCACCAGCACGAACAGCTGCGCCGGCGTCAGCGCGCCGAGCAGCGGGCGGCGGCGCATGCGGGCGAACAGGCCCAGCGCGGCGACGGCGAAGACGGCGCGGCCCATGGTGATGACCACGGCGCCGGCCTGGATCAGTTCGCCGAAGACGCCGGTCAGGCCGAACAGCACGGCGGCGATGTGGATGTAGGTCAGGGCGCGTTGTCGGGTCATGCTGCGAGGGAAGGGGCGTTGCGGAAAATACAAATGCACAGGCAAGGCGCACGGACGGGCGCGCGCTGAAACTAAAATCATCGCATGAATCGCCTTGTCCGTTTCTTGCCCCTGACCCATCCGTCCAGCCGCGCGGCGGGATATTGCCTGGCGACGCTGGGCGCCGTGCTGTTCTCGGCCAAGGCGATCGTCGTCAAGTTCACCTATCGCTACGGCATCGACGCGGTCACGCTGATCGCGTTCCGCATGCTGTTCGCGATGCCCTTCTTTGCTGCCGTGGCCTGGCACCAGTCGCGCCGCGCCGCCCGTGGCGAGATCCCCGCCCTGAGCGCCCGGGAGCGCCTGCAGGTCTGCGTGCTGGGCCTGATCGGCTATTACCTGTCCAGCTTCCTGGATTTTCTCGGGCTGCGCTACGTCAGCGCCAGCCTGGAGCGCCTGATCCTGTTCCTGTCGCCGTCGCTGGTGGTGCTGATGTCGGCATTCTGGCTCAAGCGGCCGGTGGCGCGCCGCCAGTGGCTGGCCATGGCCTTGTCCTATGCCGGCGTGGTGCTGGTGTTCGCCCACGATCTGAGCTTTGGCGGGGGCGGCGAGGTGCTGTTAGGGTCTTTGTTCGTTTTCGCTTCGGCGACAAGCTATTCTGTGTACCTCATCTGTTCCGGGGAGCTGATCAAGCGGGTCGGCGCGACGCGGCTGGTGGCCTATGCCATGCTGGTGTCCTGCGTGGCCTGCATTGCGCAGTTCTTCGCGGTGCATCCCGCTACGATGCTGCTCCAGCCCGCCGGGGTCTACGGCTACTCGCTGATCCATGCGACGCTCAATACCGTGGTGCCGGTGTTCATGCTGATGTGGGCGGTGGCGCGCATCGGCGCCCCGACCGCCTCGCTGCTGGGCATGGTCGGCCCGGTATCGGTGCTGTTCCTGGCGGCCTGGTTCCTGGACGAGCCGATCACCGCGTGGCAGATGGCGGGCACAGCCCTGGTGCTGGCCGGCGTGCTGGTGCTGACGGCCGGCGCCAGGCCGGCGCGCTGAATACCGATTTCGTTTTATCCGCGTTATTCCCTCACGCATCACTCGCATGAAAGGAGGCCAGCATGGCCAGCAATCTCGTCAAGGCAATTCGTATCGAGCAGCATGGCGGTCCCGAAGTCCTCAAGCTCGCCGAGGTGGAAGTGCCGCCGCCGGCGGCCAATGAAGTCACCATTCGTCAGCACGCCGCCGGCCTGAACTTCATCGATATCTATTTCCGCACGGGCTTGTATCCGCATCCGCTGCCGCACGGCCTGGGCTTCGAGGCCGCCGGCGAAGTCACCGCCGTCGGCGCCGACGTCAAGCACCTGAAGAAAGGCGACCGCGTCGCCTATGGCCAGAGCCCGATCGGCGCTTACGCGCAGGCGCGCAACGTGCCGGCCAACCAGGTCGTCAAGGTGCCCAAGGGCATCGGTTTCGACGAGGCCGCCGCGCTGATGCTCAAGGGCCTGACGGTGCAGTACCTGTTCCGCCAGACCTACCGCCTGCAGGGCGGCGAGACCATCCTGTTCCATGCCGCCGCCGGCGGCGTGGGCCTGATCGCCTGCCAATGGGCCAAGGCGCTGGGCGTGAAGCTGATCGGCACGGTCTCCAGCCCCGAGAAGGCCGAGCTGGCGCGCGCCAACGGCGCCTGGGAAACCATCGATTACTCGCGCGAGAGCGTGGCCGAGCGCGTGCTTGAGCTGACCGGCGGCAAGAAGGTGCCGGTGGTGTACGACGGCGTGGGCAAGGACACCTGGGAAACCTCGCTGGACTGCATCGAGCCGCGCGGCCTGATGGTCAGCTTCGGCAACGCCTCCGGCCCCGTGTCGGGCGTGAACCTGGCGGTGCTGAACCAGAAGGGCAGCCTGTACGTCACGCGTCCGTCGCTGGGCGTGCACGTGAACACGCTGGAAAAGCTGCAGGCCGCGTCCGACGAGCTGTTCGGCCTGGTGCTGAAGAAGAAGATCAAGGTCCGCATCGACCAGCGCTACGGCCTGGAGCAGGCGGGCGAGGCGCAGACCGCGCTGGCGGCGCGCAAGACCACCGGCGCGACGGTGCTGATGCTGGACTGATCCGTCCCGGCGCGCGGCGCTCCCAGGCGAGCGCCTTGCCGTGATCCGGCCCGGGCGCTGTCGCGGCGTCCGGGCCGTTTGCTTTTGCGCCTCGTGCGCAGAATGACAAATCGCCATGCACGCGCCGACAAGTGTCCGCCGGACGCCGGCGCTATCCTGGCCTCCACCTATCCGTTGGAGCGCCCGCATGTCGTCCACCCTCACTCCGTCCGCCGCCGAACGTCCCGAACTGGGCGCCATCCGGGAGCACATGCTCATCGATGGCCAACCCGTGCGGTCGGGGCAGGGCGAGCCCATCGCGGTGCATGATCCGGCCACCGGACAGGTCATCGCGCGCGTGCCGGATGCCGGCGCCGCCGAGATCGACCAGGCGGTGCGCTCGGCGCGGCGCGCGTTCGAATCCGGCCCCTGGCGCGACATGCTGCCGGCCGGGCGCGAGCGCCTGCTGCTGGCGCTGGCCGATCTGGTCGAGCGCCACGGCGCCGAGTTGGCGCGCCTGGAGACGCTGAACAACGGCAAGCTGCTGGGCGTGGCCCAGGGGCTGGAGGTCGGCTCGGGCGCGCAATGGCTGCGCTACATGGCCGGCTGGGCCACCAAGATCACGGGCGAGACGCTGTCGCTGTCGATCCCCTTCCCGCCGGGAACCCAGTACAGCGCCTATACGTTGCCGCAGGCGGTGGGCGTGGTCGGCGCCATCATTCCCTGGAATTTCCCGCTGCTGATGGCGATCTGGAAGATCGCGCCGGCGCTGGCGGCCGGCTGCACCGTGGTGCTCAAGCCCGCCGAGGAAACGCCGCTGACCGCGTTGCGACTGGGCGAGCTGGTGCTGGAAGCCGGCTTTCCGCCCGGCGTGGTCAACGTGGTCACCGGCCGTGGCGAAACCGCCGGCGCCGCGCTGGTCGCGCATCCGGGCGTGGACAAGATCGCCTTCACCGGCTCCACCGAGGTCGGCAAGCTGATCGGCCGCGCCGCCGTCGACGACATGAAGCGCGTGTCGCTGGAGCTGGGCGGCAAGTCGCCGGTGATCGTGCTGGACGACTGCGATGTCGATCGCGCGGTGCAGGGCGCGGCGGCCGCGATCTTCTTCAACCAGGGCCAGGTCTGCACCGCCGGCTCGCGCCTGTACGTGCAGCGCGGCCTGTACCAGAAGGTGGCGCAGGGGCTGGCCGACGTGGCCGCCGGCATGAAGCTGGGCTCCGGCTTCGACGCCGATACGCAGGTCGGTCCGCTGGTGTCGGCGCGGCACCAGCAGCGCGTGCTGGATTACATCGGCCTGGGCCGCGCCGAGGGCGGCCGCGTCATGGCGGGCGGCGAGGCCGGCGCGGGCGCAGGCTATTTCGTGCGTCCCACGGTGTTCGCCGACGTCCGGCCCGATGCCCGCATCGTGCGCGAGGAAATCTTCGGCCCGGTGGTGGTGGCGCAGCCCTTCGACACGCTGGACGACGCGGTGCGCCTGGCCAACGACAGCGTCTTCGGCCTGGGCGCCAGCATCTGGAGCAACGATCTGTCGCGCGTGCAGCGCCTGATCCCGCGCATCGCGGCGGGCACGGTCTGGGTCAACACGCACAACATGCTGGATCCGAACATGCCGTTCGGCGGTTTCAAGCAGTCGGGCCTTGGCCGTGAACACGGCCGCGCCGTGATGGACATGTACCTGGAGAAGAAGTCGGTTTGCATCGCTTACTAGGCTAGAACGCCAAAAACGGCGCGCGCGCGGATCAGACCGGGACATAACGGCGGCCGCGCCGGCGTCGACAACCAAGGGGAAGTGCATGGCAGGCAGGATCGGTTTCCGGTCTCGCGCAGGGGCGGCGTTCGCGCTGGCTTGCGTCGGGGCCTTGCAGGCGGCGTGGGCGGGAGACCCCAGCGCGCGCGATTGGATACCCGCGCCGGTGGGGACGAACATCATCGCCGGCTACATGGCCGGGTTGCGTTCGTCCGGCGTCTACACGGCGGGCAAGCGCGCGGATGGCGTGTCGGTGGACGTGGACATGCTGATCTACCGCCAGATGCACTACCGCGATTTCTACGGCAAGACCGTGCAGCTGGAATTCATCGTGCCGATGAGCCGGACCACGCAGGAAGCGCCCGGCGCGCCGCGCGACCGCAAATCCGGCATCGGCGACGTGACGCTGGGTTCGGCCTTCTGGCTCTACAACAACGAACAGACCAAGACCTGGTTCGCCTGGGAGCCCTTCATCACGGTGCCGGTGGGCCGCTACGACGGCTCGCGTCCTGACGTGTCGCCGGGCAAGAACCGCTGGTCGACGGTGCAGGATTTCTCTTTCGTGCAGGGCGTGGGCGAATCCACCTTCCTGGAGGCGATCGCCGAGGTCGAGATCTATGGCCGCAACACCGATTGGTTCGGCCAGACCCTGAAGAAGGATCCGTCGCTGCGTCTGTTCGCGCTGGCCTCGACCAACCTGACCGAGAACACCTACACCGGCGTGCGCTACCGCTACGAGACCGGCGGGCGCGAGCGTTCCGGCGGCCAGACGGTGACCAGCCGCGCGCGCAACCACCAGCTGGCGCTGGAGCTGACGCACCAGATCAATCCGTCGAACCAGATTCAGCTGCAATACATCCACGACCTCAAGGTCGAGAACGGGCCGCGCATGCGCGGCGTGCAGATGCGCTATGTCTACGCATTCTAGGAACAGGATCATGAAAGGAGACAGACAATGAGTGCGCTACGTGCAAGAACACGCGCCGCGCGGGTGGGAGGCTGGGCGCTGTGCGCCGCGCTGGCCGCCGCCGCCGGCGCGTCCCGGGCGGATCTGCCCGTGGAGGAATTGAAAGGCGGCACCCGCCTGCCGCCGGCCACGCCGCATCGCCTTTACGTCATGGACGCGGCCTTCAACCACCTGGTCGACAGCCGCGTCAATCTTTACGACGGCGACAGCCTGAAGTTCCTGGGCCTGGTGCCCACGTCCTTCAACGGCCACATGACGGTGTCGAACGACGGCAAGGACATCTATGTGATGACGTCTTATTACGAACGCCTGAACCGCGGCAAGCGCATCGACGTGGTCGAGGCCTGGGACGCCGAGGCGCTGACGCCGAAGTACGAGGTGGCCATTCCCGAGAAGCGCGCCCAGGCCTTGAACTACCGCAACTACCTGCGCCAGAGCACCGACGGCGGCCTGCTGTTCGTGCAGAACGCCACGCCGGCCACCTCGGTGACGGTGGTGGACCTGAAGACGCGCAAGTTCACCGATGAGGTCACGGCCACGGCCGGCTGCTGGAGCATCATCGTGCCGCCGTCGCGGCCGCGCGGCTTCGCCAGCATCTGCGGCGACGGCGCGCTGCTGACCGTGGACCTGGACGACAGCGGCAAGCCGTCAGGCCAGCAGCGCAGCAAGCCGCTGTTCGACGTGGAGAAGGATCCGATCTTCACGCACACCGAGAACGTCGGCGACACCTTCTACTTCGTGTCCTACCAGGGCAATGTGTACAGCGCCGACATCGGCGCCAAGGACGTGACCCTGGGCGAGTCCTGGTCGCTGCTGGACAAGTCCGGCAAGGACCGCGGCTGGCGTCCGGGCGGCTACAACCTGCTGGCGGTGAACCGGGCCAACAAGCGCCTGTACGTGGGCATGCACCCGAACGGCGCCGAGGGCACGCACAAGACGCCGGCCGCCGAGATCTGGGTCTACGACCTGACCACGCGCAAGCGCGTGGCGCGCATCCCGGGCCAGGGCGCGCTGTCCATGTCGGTGTCGCAGGACGACAAGCCCCGGCTCTTCACCATCGACGGCGGCAACGTCAATGTCTACGACGCCGCGCCGGTCGCGCCGGTGCTCAAGGGCGCCATCAAGGGCGCGGGCGAGACGGCGCTGCAGGTCGAGCCGCAGCCCTGGGCGGGAGCCGCGAAATGACCGATCCCGTGCTCTTCTATTCGGCCAGCGCGGCGCTGGCCTGCGTGCTGCTGCTGGGCGCGCTGGACAAGTTCCGCGACCTGCCCGGCTTCGCCGCCGCCGTGTCGGCCTACGAGATCCTGCCGGCCGGCATCAGCACGCCGTTCGCGCTGCTGTTCGCCCTGGCGGAAGTCGCGGCGGGCGCGCTGCTGCTGACGCCCGCGTGGCAGCCGGCGGGCGCGGGCCTGGCGCTGCTGGTGCTGGCCACGGCCACGGCCGGGCTGGCGTTCAATCTGGCGCGTGGCCGCCGCGACATGGACTGCGGCTGCTCCGGTCCGATGTCGCGCCGGCCCGGCGCGCGCGGCACAGGACTGTCCTGGTGGCTGGTGGCGCGCAACGCGGCGCTGGCGGCCTGGACCGCGCCGGTGCTGGCGGCCGGCGCCGCCGGCCTGTCGCGCGGCCTGCTGTGGACGGACGCCGCGTCGGTGTTCGGCCTGGCCGCCAGCGCCGTCGCCCTGTACTTCACGGCCAACCACCTGTTGGCTTCGCATCTCAAGCTGCAAGCAATCTGAAGGGAGCGTCACATGGATGCCTTGATCATTTCCAATTTCCTGCTGTGGGGCGTGCTGCTGTGCCTGGTGCTCGTCATCCTGGCCCTGTCGCGCCAGATCGGCGTGCTGTATGAACGCGTCGCGCCGATGGGCGCGCTGACCATGGACCGCGGCCCGGCCGTGGGCGAGGCCGCGCCGCGCTTCGACATCAACGACCTGCTGGGCCGTCCGGTCGCGGTGGGCGGCGGCGGCGGGCAGAGCCAGCTGCTGTTCTTCCTGTCGCCGTCGTGCCCGGTGTGCAAGAAGCTGCTGCCCATCCTGAAGTCGGTGGCCGGCACCGAGCATGCGTGGTTGCGCATCGTGCTGGCCAGCGACGGCGAGATGCCGGAGCACCTGGCGTTCTACCGCCAGGCGGGGCTGGAGCGCTTTCCGTATCTGCTGTCCACCGAGCTGGGCATGAAGTTCCAGATCAGCAAGCTGCCCTACGCGGTGTTGATCGACGAGTCGGGCACGATCCGCGCCAAGGGCCTGGTCAATTCCCGCGAACAGCTGGAAAGCCTTTTCACCGCCAAGGAACTGGGCGTGGCGTCGGTGCAGGAATTCCTGGCCACCGGCGCGACCCTGGACGAGACCCGCATTTCGCGCAAGGAGAACCGCAATGCACTGGCTGGATAAGCTTGGGGAGCGCGCCGCGCGCTCCGTCGCCCACGCCACCTCGCGGCGCAGCGTGCTCAACCGCATCGGCCGCCTGTTCGTCGGCGCCGCCTTCATCATGCCGGTGCTGCCGGTGGCGCGCGCGGCGCCAGCCGCCGCCGCCAAGAAGCCGCAGACGGACGAGACCGCCTGCGACTACTGGCGCTACTGCGCGGTGGACGGCTTCCTGTGCTCCTGCTGCGGCGGCAGCATGACGTCCTGCCCGCCGGGCACATCGCCGTCGGCCGTTTCCTGGGTCGGCACCTGCCACAACCCGCTGGACGGCAAGGACTACCTGATCAGCTACAACGACTGCTGCGGCAAGACCGCCTGCGGCAAGTGCATGTGCGCGGCGGCCGAGCGCGAGCGGCCGGGCTATCAGATGTTCCTGCACAACGACGTGAACTGGTGCATGTCGAACGAGTCGTCCATCTTCCACTGCACCACGTCGGTGATCGTGGGCCTGGCCAAGCCCAAACCATGAACGGGACCAGGCGTTTCGTCGGGGGGCCGCGCCGGCACGCGGCGGTCCTGGCGCTCGCCTTGCTGGCGCCGGGGGGGGGGGGGGGGCCGGGCCCGGGGGGCCCGCGGGGCGGCCCCCCTGCGCCCCGGGCG
>NZ_JBICCO010000037.1:0-55508 GCF_043119405.1 Achromobacter sp. 413638 | reverse complement strand
GGGGCGGCGCCGCGCCCGGAAAAAAACCCCCCCCCCCCCCCCCCCCCCCCCCCCCCCCCCCCCCCCCCCCCCCCGGCGGCATCACGCAGCATCGCAACATCCACGCATCCAGAACCGCAGCCCTGAGCGCAGGCCGCCAGGCGGGCCGCGCGTCCCATCGGGGCGCATCCCAGGAGGAAGACAGATGAACCGCGAGCAGCAGCCCCCCATGAACCCATCCCGGCGCCGCGCGCTGGCCGCCATCGGCGCGGCCGGTCTCGGCGCGTCCGGCCTGCTGTCGCCGGGCAGGCAGGCCCTGGCGCAGAAGCCCTGGCCCGAACGACCCATCAACTACATCGTGCCCTTTCCGCCGGGCGGCCTGACGGACGTGGCCGCGCGCCAGGTCGGCAAGGCGCTGGGCGACGCCGAGCGCTGGAACGTGGTGGTGGAAAACAAGCCGGGTGGCGCCGCCAACATCGGCGCGGCCCACGTATCGCACGCCGCGCCCGACGGCCATACCTGGCTGGCGATCACGCTGTCGCACGCGGCCAACGCCACGCTCTTCGCCGGCCGCGCCGGCTACGACCTGATCCGCGACCTGACCCCGCTGGCCGGCCTGGCCTCGTCGCCCATCATGGTGGTGGTCAATGCCAAGAGCAACATCCGCAGCATGGAAGACCTGGCGCGCGCGGCCCGCGCCAAACAGCTGTCGGCGGGTTCCAGCGGCAACGGCACGCCGCCGCACCTGACGCTGGCGC
Organism: Achromobacter sp. 413638; assembly: GCF_043119405.1. NCBI lineage: Bacteria > Pseudomonadati > Pseudomonadota > Betaproteobacteria > Burkholderiales > Alcaligenaceae > Achromobacter > Achromobacter sp. 413638. The sequence continues at coordinate 54,771 of NZ_JBICCO010000037.1, read as the reverse complement.
TGTACCAGAAGCTGACCGGCACGACGCTGATGCACGTGCCCTACAAGGGTGGCGCGCCCTCGCTCACCGACCTGATCGGCGGACACCTGGACGTAGTGTTTTCCAACTATCCGGAATCGCTGCCACACGTGAAAGGCGGCGCGCTGCGGGCGCTGGCCATCACCACGCGCGAACGCACGACCGACCTGCCCGAGGTGCCCACCGTGGCGCAGGCCGGCCTGCCGGACCTCATCGTCGAGAACTTCACTGGCGTGCTGGCGCCGGCGGGCACGCCGCCGGCCTTGGTGAACCGAATCGGCGCAGCCATCGTCCGGCAAATGTCACAGCCCGCCTTGCAACAGTCGCTGGCGCAACTGGGCTTCGTGCCGCAGCCGCGCGGGCCGGAGGCCTTCGGCGCCTACCTGAAAGCGGAAGTCGAGCGCTGGGCCCGCATCATCCGCGACGCCAACATCCAGATCGCCTGATCCCGCCGGAGCACCGCCATGCGCATCGTCATATCGGAATTCATGGACGCCCCCGCCGTCGATGCGCTGCGCGCGCGCTTCGACGTGCGCTACGAGCCGGAGCTGGTGGACCGCCGCAACGGACTGCTGCAGGCCATGGCGGAAGCGGACGCGCTCATCGTGCGCAACCGCAGCCAGGTGGACGCCGCCCTGCTCGCCAGCGCGCCCCGGCTGCGGGCGGTGGGCCGGCTGGGCGTGGGCCTGGACAATATCGACCTGACCGCCTGCGCCGCGCGCGGCATCGCCGTGGTGCCGGCGACGGGCGCCAACGCCCGCGCCGTCGCCGAGTATGTGATCGGCACGCTGCTGGTCCTGCTGCGCGGCGCCTATGGCGCCAGCGCGGCGGTGGCCGACGGGCAGTGGCCGCGCTCCGCGCTGTCCGGGGGACTGGAGGCGCATGGCCGCACGCTGGGCGTGGTGGGCTTCGGCGGCATCGGCCGCCTGGTCGCGACGCTGGCGCGCGGCCTGGGCATGCGCGTCGTCGGCCACGACGCGGCGCTGCCGGCCGGCCATCCTTCCTGGGGCGAATGTGGCGTGGAATCGTGCTCGCTGGACGCCCTGCTGGAACGCGCCGACGCGGTCAGCCTGCACCTGCCGCTGACCCCGGGCACGCAGCGCCTGTTCGACGCCGCGCGCATCGGCCGCATGCGCGCGGGCGCGGTGCTGATCAATACCTCGCGCGGCGGCATCCTCGACGAGCCCGCCCTGGCCGAGGCCCTGCGCGCCGGCCGGCTGCGCGGCGCGGCGCTGGACGTGTTCGAGGCCGAGCCGCTGCCGGCCGGCGGCCCGCTGGCCGTCCTGCTGGCCGACATCCGTCAGGGCAGGCTGACCGCCCCGCCCGGCCTGATCCTCACGCCCCATATCGCCGGACTGACGCGCGAAGCCAACGCCCGCGTTTCCGACATGGTGGCGTCCGGTGTGACAATAGCCCTTACCGGCGGCGACCGATGAACGATTCCGGCGCGCCCACTGACGAGAAGGATATGGCTCACATCTATCTGGACGAATTGCAACACCTGGCGGCGGCCGGCCTGGCCGCCGCCGGCGCCAACCCCGCCATGGCCGACAGCACCGCGCGCGCGCTGGTCTTCGCCGAAAGCCAGGGACTCAGCTCGCACGGCCTGTCGCGCGTGCCCTTCTATGCCGGCCACCTGCGCGCCGGCCGGGCCATCGGCTCGGCGGTGCCGCGCATCGTGCGCGAGCGCGGCGGCGCGGCGCTGATCGACGCCGGTTCCGGGCTGGCCTTTCCCGCCTGCGCGCTGGCCGTCGAGCAGGCCGGCCTGCGCGCCCGCGAGCACGGCGTGGCCTTCATCGGCGTCGCCAACAGCCATCACTTCGGCGAGGCCGGCTACCACCTGGAAGCCATGGCCGACCTGGGCCTGGTTGGCCTGGCGCTGAGCAATTCGCCCGCCGCCATGCCCGCCTGGGGCGGCAAGCGGCCACTGTTCGGCACCAATCCCATCGCCGCCGTCTTTCCCCGGCGCGGCGGCGCGCGGCTGGTGATCGACCTGTCGCTGTCGCAGGTGGCGCGCGGCAAGCTGATGATCGCCGCGCGCGACAACCAGCCCATTCCGCTGGGCTGGGCGCTGGACGCCGACGGCAATCCCACCACCGATCCCAAGGCCGGCCTGGCGGGCAGCATGCTGCCCGCCGGCGGCGTCAAGGGCGCCATGCTGGCGCTGATCGTCGAGCTGCTGGCCTGCGCGCTGACGGGCTCGCACTTCGGCTTCGAGACCGAGTCCTTCTTCGTCGACGAAGGCGGCCCGGCGCGGCTGGGCCAGGCCTTCATGGCGATCGACCCCGGCGCCCTGGCCGGCAACGATGCCTACCTGGAACGGGTGGAGACGCTGGTTGACGTCATGCTGGAAGATGAACACGTGCGCCTGCCCGGCGACCGCCGCCGCAAGCTGCGCGACGAGGCGCTCAAGCACGGCGTGGAATTGCCCGAGGCGCTGATGGCGCAGCTGCGCGCCATGGCGGGCGCATCATGATCCGGAATGCGGCGGGTGAAGCCGGCGTAACCCTTTGCGCAATGGATTTCCGCGAGCTCGCTCCACGTCATCCAGGGCCTGCAAGAACCCGTCTGGATCGTCCTCCAGCAACGCAGCCGCCAGGTAATGCGCGCAGGTCTCGTCGTCGACGAGATAGTACGCAGGGTCGAAATTTCGCAGCGTGATCGCAGGCATGCGCCAGAGTATCTGTCAAAGCGCTCAAAGGGCATACCGAAGCACGCTGGATTTCAGACGCTTCCCCGGTCAATGCCCGTGACTGAACCACAGCATCAACGGCGCCAGCAGCAGGAACACCACCGTCGACACCAGCACCGCGCCGGCGGCGGTGTCGCCCAGGTCCGTATAGCGGCGCGCGTACATGTAGCTGACCACGGCGCAGGGCATGGCCATCTGCAGCGTCAGCGCGCCGGCCAGGACGGCCTCCAGGTCCAGCGCCCACACCACGAACAGTCCGACGGCCAGCCCCGTGATCAGGCGAATGGCCGCCACCTTGGCGCCGTCGCGCACGCCGCCTGACGGGATCAGCGCCAGCGCGTGCCCCAGGCTCAGCAGCATCAGCGGCACGGTGACCGCGCCCAGCATGCGCGCGGTCTCGATCAGCCAGTCGGGCACCGGCACGTGCGCCACGCGCATGCCCACCGCCGCCAGCGAGGCCAGCAGGATCGGGCTTTTCCAGCTGCCGCGCGTATTCACGCCGGGCAGCAGCCGCACCGCCACCGTGTGCATGATGAAGGAGTTCACCGCGAAGAACGCCACCGCCACCGACAGGCCCGCGTCGCCGAAAGCCAGCTGCGACATGGGCAGCCCCAGATTCCCGGCGTTGGGCAGGAAGGCGGTGGGCAGCAGCGTGCGCACCGGCAGTTTCAGCACTTTGAGCAGCAGCGCGCCGGCCAGCGCGCACAGCAGCAGCGCCAGCACCGTGGCGGCCGCCACGTCGGCCAGCGCGCGATCGTCCAGCCGCGTGGTGACGAAGGTATGGAACACCAGGGCGGGCGTGGTCACCGACGTGACCAGCGTGGTGATGAAGGAGCCGCCGAACGGCAGGTCGCGCTTGCCCCAGTAGACGCCGATGCCCACGCAGAACAGCAGGGGCAGCATCAGCACGATGGCCGAGAGATAGAACTGGACGATGGCCGGCATGCGACGATTCCGTCAAAGATCAAGTGGGCAATACGTACAGGCGCGAAGGTTTGCGGCTTTCTGGGATGACGGCCGAACATGGTCCGCATCATCCACCCGCCAGCGCCCGCCGGCGCCAGACGCCATGCCGCAATCCCTTCCCGGTTCCGCCGACCGACCCGCCGACGCGCCGGCCGATACTCCTGCCACCCCTGCCCGCGCCGCGCCAGGCTCGCGGCCCGCCGCCCTGCCGCTGTCGCCTCGGCAGGCCCAATGCCTGCGCTGGGCGGCCATCGGCAAGACCAGCTGGGAAACCTCCCGCATCCTCGGCCTGAGCGAAAGCACGGTCAACTTCCACCTGCGCAACGCCTGCGAACGGCTGGGCGTGCGCGGACGGCGCGCCGCCGTGGCCAAGGCCCTGCAGGAAAAACTGCTGGATGCGTTCACGGCGTCTTCTTGAGCACGACCGAATCCAGGAATTCGCGCGCGCGCTCGCGCGGCAGCCCTTTCTCGCTGCCGGCCGCGATGGCCTCGATCAGCATGGTGTCGGTCACCCAGACCCGCGCCAGCATCCAGAAAGGTTGGCCGCCGCTCTGGCCCCGTATCTCGATGTCCTGGCCATAGGGCGGAAACTCCAGCGGCGGCTGCACCTGCAGGTTCAGGTACAGCGACCGCATCGCCGCCACGCCCAGCCCCCGGCTCGCGCCCGGGCTGGCGGCGATCTCCGCCGGCAGCGGCGCCGAGACCACGGCGAACATGCCGTCGCCGACCTTGGCGCTGGCCATGGTGACGGGCATGGTCATGGTGTCGACCCGGGTGTCCCGGGTCTCGGTCTTCACCGTGTCGGGAAAGGCGGCCCGCACATGGCCATCGGCCACGTCCAGCTCGCGCCAGTTGTAACTGGGCGAACAGGCCACGATGGCGGCCAGCGCAACGATCGCGCCGGCTTTCTTGAACGTGAAACGAAACAGCGATGAAATCGTCATTGTCCGCAGGGCCTCACGACCTGTTCAAACCAAGGAAGCCAGAAATTGTCGCCGATTTCGATGACCCCCGCGCCCGACGGCACGCCCCTGGCCAATTATCTCTGGCCGGCCGCCCCCAACGTCCCCCCGCCGATCGACGGCCCGGGCACGCCCAGCATCTACCTGCTGCATGGCCTGAGCGAGCATGCCGGCCGCTATGACCGGCTGGCCCGCTGGCTGACCGCGCGCGGCTGGGTGGTGGGCGCGCACGACCACCGCGGCCATGGCCGTTCCAGCGGGCGGCCCGCCACGCTGGTCCAGGAAGATGACCTGGTGACCGACGCCGTGGACCGGCTGCGGGCCTGGACCCGCGCGCAGGGCCGCCCACCCATTCTGCTGGCCCACAGCCTGGGCGCGCTGGTGGCTGTGCGGATCGCGCTGCGGCGCCTGGTGGAACTGGACGCACTGGTGCTCAGCTCGCCGCCCTTCGTGGTGCACGTGCCGCCCTGGGTGCGACGCACGCTGACCTGGATGTCGCGCCACACGCCCGATCTGCGCGTGCCGCACGGCCTGGCGCCGGCCCGCATCTCGCACGACCGGGCCGTGGTCAAGGCCTACCGCAGCGATCCGCTGGTGCGTCGCAGCATGACGGGCCGGCTGGCGCGCTTCGTCGACGAAGGCGGCGCCGCCTCGCTGCGCGAAGCCCATCTGCTGTCCTGCCGCACCCTGCTGATGGTGGCGGGCGACGATTCCATCGTGGCCGCCGAAGGCAGCCGCCAGTTCGCCCAGCGCGCGCCGGCCGAGCTGCTGACCCTGCGCTGGTACGACACCGCCTGGCACGAGATCTTCAACGAAACCGCCCCGATCGCGGACCCGGTCTACGCCGACCTGGATGAATGGCTGGCGCGCACCGCGCAGGCATTGTCCCTGTCCCCAGTATTGACTCCCTCGGCAGAGGAGGCCAGCACCCCGTAAAATCCGGCGACAGACCCGAACGAGAAGACTCCGTGACCGATACCGCCGCCAACCGCTACGCCCGCCTGGAAGCCAACCTGCCGCTGCTCAAGGACACCCTGCGGGGCATCGAGAAAGAAGGCCTGCGCGTGGACGGCCAGGGCAAGCTGGCCCTGACGCCCCACCCCGCCCGCCTGGGCTCGGCGCTGACCAACGAACACGTCACCACGGACTACTCCGAGTCGCTGCTGGAACTGATCACCGGCACCCACCGCGACGTCGACGCGCTGCTGGGTGAGCTTAGCGATACCCACCGCCACGTCTACAGCGTACTGGGCCAGGAGCTGATCTGGAACCAGTCCATGCCGGCCACGCTGCCCGGCGAGGCGGACATCCCCATCGCCTGGTACGGCACCTCCAATACCGGCATGCTCAAGCACGTCTACCGCCGTGGCCTGGCCGAGCGCTATGGCAAGACCATGCAGTGCATCGCCGGCGTGCATTACAACTACTCGCTGGCCGACGGGCTGTGGGACGTGCTGGACACCGCGCCCGGCACCACCCAGGACCGCCGCTCGCGCGGCTATATCGGGCTGATCCGCAACTTCACCCGCTATTCCTGGCTGCTGATGTACCTGTTCGGCGCGGCGCCGGCGCTGGCGCGTGATTTCCTGCGCGGCCACGAACACCCGCTGCAAAGCCTGGGCGACCACACGCTGTACCTGCCGCACGCCACCAGCCTGCGCATGAGCGACCTGGGCTACCAGAACAAGGCCCAGTCGCAGCTCAAGCTCTGCTACAACGACCTGGACACCTTCCTGGGCCGCCTGTTCGATGCCGTCACCCAGCCCTGGCCCGATTACCAGAAGATCGGCACCCACCGCGACGGCCAGTGGATCCAGCTCAACACCAACGTGCTGCAGATCGAAAACGAGTACTACTCGAGCATCCGCCCCAAGCGCGCCACCGGCCGCTGCGAGCGCCCGATCACCGCGCTGGCCGAGCGCGGCGTGCAGTACGTGGAAGTGCGCTGCCTGGACATCGACCCCTACGCGCCGGTCGGCATCCAGGCCGAGACCGGCCGCTTCGTCGATGCCTTCCTGCTGTTCTGCGCCGCATCCGACAGCCCCTACTTCCCCGCCAGCGGTTATTGCCAGCGCAGCGCCGACAACTTCTCCACCGTCGTCAAGGAAGGCCGCAAGCCCGGCCTGCAACTGGACCGCGAAGGCCAGCCCGTGAGCCTGGCGCAATGGGGCAACGAACTGCTGGACCGCATCGCGCCCTACGCCGCCCTGTATGACTCGGCGCTGGGCGGCGACGCCTACGCCCGCGCGCTGGCCGCCCAGCGCGCCAAGCTCGGCGATCCCGATGCCACGCCCTCGGCGCGCCTGCTGCGCGAGCTGGTCGACGGCGGCGTCTCGTTCCACGACTACTCGCTGGACCTGAGCCGCAAGCACGCCGAGACGCTGCGCGCGCAGCCGCTGCCCGCCGCGACGGCCGCCGCCTATGAGCAGGCCGCGCGCGACTCGGCCGCCGAGCAGATCCGCATCGAGCAGGCCGACACGGAGGATTTCGACACCTATGTCGCCCGTTACCACGCCGCGCTCAAGGCGCCGCGCAAATAAGGCGTATCGTTAGGGTTTTGGTCCGAGGCGCGGCGATGCCCGCCGGCGGGCCGGTCGTTCGTCACACCAGGAGGTCTTACTCATGCGCCGCATCGCAACCGCCCTGCTGGCCCTGGCCGCCAGCATGGCCAGCGTCGCCCACGCCGCCCCGCCGCCCATGCAAACCGTGGAGTCGGTGGACCTGAAACGCTACGCCGGCATGTGGTACGAAATCGCCAACTTCCCCATGGTGTTCCAACGCGACTGCGTGGGCGACACCACGGCCGAATACACGCTGCATCCGGACGGCAGCGTGGGCGTGAACAACCGCTGCCGCAACAAGGACGGCGAGGTCGATTCCGCGTCCGGCACGGCCACCGTGGTCGAAGGCAGCAACAACGCCAAGCTGGAAGTCACGTTCCTGCCCCCCTTCAAGGGCGACTACTGGATCATCGGCCTGGACCCGGAATACCGCTGGGCCGTGGTCGGCACGCCCGACCGCAAGTATCTGTGGATCCTGTCGCGCTCGCCCCAGCTGCCGCAGGAAGAGCTGGACCGCGCGCTGGCCGCCGCCAAGGCGCAGGGCTATCAGCTGGATGAGCTGCGGTATACGCCGCAGAAGTAGCGTTCACGTCTCCCCCAGCCATCATTTTCTGAGAGCGCCTCGTCGCGCAAGCCCGGCGCGCAGCCCCCACGCAGCTCATGTCCCCAGACGCCTCGCGCCAGGCCTCTGGGCATGATGCACAACTCAGCGCAACCGGGCGAAATCCTGCGTGGAGTCATCGAGGCATTGGGCCTGGCTGGCGATGCAGGCCAACTACGACTTGTGGCAGGCGCAACAGCATGAGCAGCCGCCGGTACGGTCATTGGCGGCCACGGACTGATATTTCGCAGGAAGACGCGCAACGCTTCGGGACTGGCGCTCACCGCAGCCCCATCATCTCCAAGGTCGCCTGCGTCAGATCGCTGTCCGGATCCTCCAGCTCATTGACCAGATCGAAGTGATTGCACTGCGGCGTGGCGATGCGCGTGGCCGACAGGCCGGCGGCGCGCCAGGCGGCCTCATAGGCATCGGTCTGATTCTTGAAACCCTGCGTCTCCAGGCCGCCCACGGCCAGCAGCATGGGACCGGCCTGCGCGGGCAGGTGAAAGATCGGGCTTTGCAGCCTGGCCTGCTCGGGCGTCAGGCGCAGCCAGTCGTTGACGCTGATGTCGCACAGCGGGCGCAGGTCGAACAGGCCGCTCAGGGCCAGCGTGCCCTTGATCACATCGTCCGGCACGCCGTAGCGCGCCTGCCAGTCCGGCGCAGCCAGCATGCCCGCCAGATGGCCGCCGGCCGAACTGCCGCTGACGTAGATGCGCGCGGGATCCACGCCATAGGCGGCGGCGTTGCGGTACAGCCAGGCCACGGCGGAGCGGACCTCGCGCACCACCTCGGGCAGCGTGGCTTCGGGCAGCAGCGTGTACTCCAGCGTGGCCACGGCGGCGCCGGCCGCGTTGAACGCCTCGGCCATGACGGGCGCGTCTTCCTTGCGCTGCGAGCGCCAGTAGCCGCCATGGATGAACACGAACAGCGGCGCCGACGCCTGCGCGGCGGCCGGCAGGAACAGGTCCAGCCTTTCGTCCTGGCCCATGCCGTACCGCAGGTTCAGCACGCCCGGCCGGCGCGTGCGCACGCGCGCCGCCGATTCCGCGTAGCGGCGCACGCAGGCGTCGAAATCCGCGACCGAGGCGCGCGCGTTGTACTGCACCTCGCGCTCGGCGATCGAGGCGAAGAAGAGATCGGGAGTGGCGTCACACATGAAGGGCCTGCCTGTCCTGGGTCGAGATGATGTGTTCGATGAACTGCGCGGTCTTGCGGTAATGCGCGGCCAGCATGGCCGCCGACTTGTCGGCGTCGCGCGACAGCGCCGCGTCCAGCAGCTGGCGGTGCTCGTCGTCGACATTGCGCTCCGGCCCGTAGGCGGTCGCGCCGGCGCGCGCCGGGCGGCGGTAGCGCTCGGTCTGCGCATACAGCTGCGTGGACAGATCCAGCAGCCAGTGCGAGCGGCAGGCCCCGATCAGCGCGTGGTGGAAATCCAGGTGGCGCGCTTCCAGCAGCTCTTCCAGTTCCTGGTCCGGCGGGACGGCCTCGCCGGCTCGCTGCGCGGCCAGCGTCAGCGCGTGATAGGCGCCCACCAGCCGCGCCTCCCAGGCGTCGTCGGCGTTGCCCAATGAACGCCGCAGCGCCTCGCAATCGATCAGGATGCGGGTTTCGCAGGCGTCCCACATTTCCTCGACCGACAGCGGCGCGATGCGAAAACCGCGCGAGGTGGTGCTGACCACCATGCGCTCGCTGCGCAGGCGGTTGAGCGCCTCGCGGATGGGCGAAAAGCTGCTGCCGTAGCGCTGCTTGAGCAGCTCCAGGCGCAGCGACTGGCCCGGCGCGAAGGCGCCGCTCATGATGTCCCGCCGCAGCAGCCGGTAGACCTGCTCGGACAGCGTGATTTCTTCTATTTCGGGGCTTCCGTCCGACCCGGGCTCGTCCAGGCGGGACGCTTTGATTCTTGGTCTCAAGATGCTCTCCAGACAGGCGGCTTGGTCCGCGCGCGGCGCGGGCGCGCCGGCGAGCCGGCCGCGCGGCGTGCGCGGCTGGCTGATTGCGGCCGCTGCGGCGCGGCGACGCGCGGGCGGCTCATTCTACCCGCGCGCCCTGGCCTCGGCCGGCGTCTTGCCCTCGTCCAACCCCTCGTCCAGCCCCTCGTTCAGGTCCGGCTCCTGTCCGTCGTCAAAGCGGGCGGCCCGCAGCGGCCGGCGGTTCACCCGCAGGTCGAACACGTCGAAGCGGTTGTAGTGGCCCACGATGTCGTGCATCTGTCGCGGCTGGATGCAGCGCGACAGGTCGATGTCGGCATAGACGATGCCTTCATCATCGATCAGCGGTTCGCCGATGACACGGCCGTCCGGCCCGATGATGCCGGAGAACGCGCTGTTGCGGCGGGCCAGCGTCTCGCGGGCCTGCGGGTGGCTGGCGCCGATGGCATCCTGAATCTCTTTCGAGATCGTGGAGCAGGACACCACGGTGAACACCTTGCCCTCGAAGCTGTGGGCCGAGGCCCGCAACCGGATCGCCTCGGCCATGTCGTAGTCGGGCGGCGCCACCGGCAGCGAGATGTAGCTGGCCACGTGCACCATCTCGCCCTGCGCCAGCAGCGAGAAGCGCGCCAGGGTGTTGGTGTTCTCGCCGCAGGCCAGGCCGCCCAGCTTGCCGACCGGGGTGTCGTACACGCGCAGCGACTCGCCGTCGCCGTGCGCCCAGGTCAGCTTCTCGGCCCAGGTCGGCACCAGCTTGCGATGCCGGCCCAGGATGCGGCCTTCGTCGCTGATGAACACCATGGTGTTGTAGATGGTGCTGACGCCATGGCGGCTGCGCTCGTTCACGCCCATCACTACGTGGACGCGATGCTGGCGCGCGGCCTGGGCGATGCGGCGGATTTCCGGGCCGGGCAGTTCGATGGCGCTGCGGCACAGCTTCTCGAACCAGGGGCTGGCCTCGACCGGGTTCATCACCCAGCTCCAGTACGGATAGGCCGAGATGTAGACCTCCGGGAACGCGACCAGCTTGGCGCCGTTGCCGGCGGCCTCGGATATCAACGCGCAGGCCTTGTCGACGGTGGCGTCGGTGTCCAGGAATACCGGCGCGGCCTGGACCGCGGCGGCCTTGAATACAGGCAGGTTCAACATGCGTTCGTCTCCGTTCAGATGCCCAGGTAGCGCTGCGCCAGTTCCGGCTGCGCCGACAGCTCGGCGGGTTTGCCGGACCAGGCTACGCGCCCCTTGTCCACGATGTAATGCCGGTCGACCAGGGTGGCCATTTCCGGCAGGTTCTTGTCGATCACCAGGATGGTCTGGCCCTCGGCCTTCAATGCGCGCAGGCAACGCCAGATTTCCTGGCGGATCAGCGGCGCCAGGCCTTCGGTGGCCTCGTCCAGGATCAGCAGCTTGGGATTGGTCATCAGCGCGCGGCCGACCACCAGCATCTGCTGCTCGCCGCCGGACAGCGTGCGCGAGGACTGGCCGCTGCGTTCCTTCAGCCTGGGAAACAGTTCATACACGCGCTCCAGCGACCAACCGCCGGACGCGGGCCGCGCCGTGGCCACCAGGTTCTCGCGCACGCTCAGCGAACCGAACACGCGCCGCCCCTCGGGCACCAGGCCCACGCCCAGGCGCGCCACCGCGCTGGGCGCCGAGCGGCCCAGCACGCGGCCACGGAAGGTCACGCTGCCGCCGGTGGCGGGCAGCATGCCCATCAGCGTCTTGACGGTGGTGGTCTTGCCCATGCCATTGCGGCCGATCAGCGAGATGACTTCGCCCTCGCTGGCCTCGAAGGCCATGCCGAACAGCACCTTGCTGGACCCGTACCCGCCGGTCAGCTCCTCAACCTTCAACATGCGCTTCTCCCAAAGCCCGCGCCTCGCCGGCGCTTTCCTCGCCCAGGTAGGCGGCGCGCACCTCCGGATGGCGGCGCACCGCGTCGGGCGGCCCGCTGAACACCACCTTGCCGTACACCAGCACGCTGATGCGGTCGGCCAGCGCGAACACGGCGTCCATGTCGTGCTCGACCAGCAGGATGCCGTACTGCCCCTTCATGCCTTGCAGCAGCCGGGTCATGCGGGCCGATTCCTCCGGCCCCATGCCGGCCATGGGCTCGTCCAGCAGCAGCAATCGCGGCGAGCGGGCCAGCGCCACGGCCAGCTCCAGCTGGCGCTTCTCGCCATGCGCCAGGTCGGCGGTGCGCACATGGCGGCGGTCGCGCAGGCCCACGTGCTCCAGCCAGCCCAACGCCTGCTCCTTGAGCCCGGCGTCGCGGCGCGGGTCGGACCAGAGCTGAAAGGCCCGGCCGGTCTTGAGCATGCAGGACAGGATCACGTTCTCCAGCGCCGTGTATTCCTGGCACAGCTCGGTGATCTGGAACGAGCGGCCCAGACCCAGCCGCGCCCGCTCGAAGGCGCGCAGCGCCGTCACGTCGCGGCCGTCCAGGTGGATGGAGCCGGAATCGGGCCGGATCTCGCCGCAGATCTGCGCGATCAGCGTGGACTTGCCTGCGCCGTTCGGGCCGATGATGGCATGGATCTCGCCGGCGCGCACGTCCAGGTCCACGCCGTTGGTGGCCACCACCGCGTCGAAGGCCTTGCGCAGGCCGGACAGGCGCAGCAGCGCGCCGGCCTCACCATGAGCAGCAGCGTCGCCATCGCGACTGTTTCTACCGGGGCCGCGCGGATCCGGCTCCGCCGGTCCGCCGAGGCGCCCCCTTGAGGGGGAAGCGCGCAGCGCTTCGGGGGTGGGCTTAATCAGCATGGCGCGTCTCCAAGAGGCTGCCGAACAAGCCCTTTTGGCCGCACAGCACCACCAGCACCAGGATCGGCCCCATGTACAGCAGCCAGTGCTCGGTCAGCGATGTCAGCACCTGCTCCAGCCCCAGGAACACGGCGGCGCCGGCGATCGGCCCCAGCAGCGTGCCCACGCCGCCCAGGATCACGATGGCCATCAGCTCGCCCGACTTGGTCCAGGCGGCCATGTCCGGCGTCACCAGGCCGGCATAGTTGGCCCACAGCACGCCGGCCAGGCCGGTGCCCACCGCCGACAGCACGAAGGCCCCCAGACGGTACGGCGTGGGCGCCACGCCCAGATTCAGCGCGCGCCGCTCGCTCTGGCGCAGCGCCTGCAGCACCATGCCGAAGCGCGAGCTGGTGATGCGCATGCACAGGAGCGTCCAGGCCGTCAGCAGCGCCAGGCACACGTAGTAGAAAACCAGCGGGCTTTCCAGGTTGATGCCCGGCAGCGTGTTGCGCGCCGAGATCATCAGCCCGTCGTCGCCGCCGTAGAACTGCAGCGACACCAGGATGAAATACACCATCTGCCCGAACGCCAGCGTGATCATGATGAACTGCACGCCGCGCGTGCGCAGCGCCAGATAGCCGAAGACCCAGCCAGCCAGCGCGCACACCGCCAGCGCGATCGGCCAGACCACCAGCGCCGCGTTGCTGCCGGCCCAGCCGAAGATGGGTCCGGCCTCGGACGTGTGGAAGGCGATGATGCCCACGGCGTAGCCGCCCAGGCCGAAGAACATGGCGTGACCGAAGCTCACCATGGCGCCGTAGCCGATCACCAGGTCCAGGCTGACGGCGGCCAGGCCGTAGATCAGGAAGCGCGTCACCACGCCGATCAGGAACGGCGAGCCCGATGCCGCCGCCGCGGCCGGCAGCAGGATCAGCAGGGCCAGCCCCGCCAGGCCCCAGCGGCCGCGATTGGAAAGTGTCATGCCCATGCTCATCCTCGCGCCGGGAACAACCCGCCCGGCTTGGCGATCAGCACGATCGCCATCAGTACGTAAATGCTGGCCGAGGCCAGGCCCGCGGCCAGCGGATCGGCGGTGGCCGGCGAGAACACCGCGCCCAGCAGCTGCGGCAGAAAGGCGCGCCCCAGGCTGTCCACCATGCCCACCAGCAGCGCGCCGGCCAGCGCCCCGCGCACCGAGCCCACGCCGCCGATCACGATGACCACGAAGGTGGTGATCAGGATGCGCTCGCCCATGCCGATCTCGACGGCCAGCAGCGGCGCGGCCATCACGCCCGCCAGGCCGCACAGCAGCGCGCCCAGGCCGAACACCAGGGTGTAGAGTTTCTTGATATCCATGCCCAGCGCGTCGACCATCTCGCGGTCGTCGGCGCCGGCGCGGATCAGCATGCCGACGCGGGTGCGGTTGACCAGCCACCACAGGCCCAGCGCCACGGCCGCGCCGATGGCGATGAAGGCCAGCCGGATGATCGGGTACTGGAAGCCCGGCGCCAGCGTCGCCGCGCCTTCCAGGAAGGACGGGATGCCGACCAGCGGCGGACGGCGGCCGAAGATCAGGCTGACCGCCTCGTTGCTGAACAGCAGCAGGCCGAAGGTGGCCAGCACCTGGTACAGGTGATCGCGCTTGTAGAGCCGGCGTATCACCAGGATCTCGACCGTCAGGCCGTACAGCCCCGCCCCCAGCAGCGCCGCCAGTACGCCCGCGAGGAACGAGCCGGTGGTGCCGATGGCGTAGGCGGCGCAGTACGCGCCCACCATGTAGAACGAGCCGTGGGTCAGGTTGACCACGCCCATGATCCCGAAGATCAGGGTCAGTCCGGCCGCCAGCATGAACAGCATGGCGCCGAACTGCAGCCCGTTGAGCAACTGCTCGAACAATAGCGTCATGACGGCATCTTGCAGAGTTGGGCGTAGGCGTCCTTGTCATCGGACACCAGCTTGCGGACCAGGCGCGGCGACAGGCTGCCGTCGGCGCCCTTCTCGACGCGCATCAGGTACAGGTCCTGGATCGGGTGCTGGTTGACGTTCATGCTGAACTTGCCGCGCAGCGAGGCGAACTCGGGCTTGCGCAGCGCGGCGCGGAATTCGGCCGCCTTGGACAGGTCGCCGCCGGTGGCCTTCAGGCCCGCGCCGATCAGCTGGGCCGTGTCGTAGGCCTGCATGGCGTAGTCGGTGGGCGCGCGGCCATAGGCCTTCTTGAACGCTTCCACGAAGGCCTTGGACTGCGGATTGTCGAAGTCCATCGACCAGATGCCAGTGGTGTAGGCGCCCAGCGAGGCGTCGCCGGTGGCCTGGATCATGCGGGCATCCATCGAGAAGCTGGGCATCAGCATGGGGATGGTCTTGTTCAGCCCGGCCGCCGCGTACTGCTTGACGAAGTTGATGCCGGTGCCGCCGGGATGGAACTGGTAGATCGCGTCGGGCGCCAGCGAACGCAGCCGCGCCAGCTCGACCGAGAAGTCCGACTGGTCGAGCTTGGTGTAGATCTCGGCCGCGACCTCGCCCTTGTAGGTGCGCTTGAAGCCTTCGATGGCGTCGCGCCCGGCCTGGTAGTTCGGCGCGAGCAGCACCACGCGCTTGTAGCCCAGTTCGTTGGCCGCCACGCCGCCGGCGGTGTGGAAGGCGTCGTTCTGGTAGGACGCGACGAAGTAGTTGGGATCGCACTTCTCGCCGGCGAAGTTCGACGGTCCGGGGTTCAGGCTGACGTAGAACGCGCCCGACTTCACCACGCCCGGCACGACTGCCGCCAGCACGTTCGAGAAGTTCACGCCGGTGTAGAGCCTGACGCCCGATTGCAGCAGCCGGTCGGCGGCCTGCTTGGCGTTGGCGGGCTTGAGCCCGTCGTCCTCGATCACCAGCTCGACCGGCACGCCGCCCAGCTTGCCGCCGCCCTGCTGGATGGCCAGGTTGAAGGCGTCGCGCTCGTCCTCGCCGATGTACCCGGCCGGCGTGGACAGCGTGGCGATGAAGCCGATCTTCACCGGACCAGCCGCCTGCGCCGACGCGCCCGCGGCCAGCGCCAGGCATCCCAGGATCATTTTGCAGTTCATGTTTTTCCCCTTGGAGACTGCATGGCCCGGCGTCTCGCGCCGGGCGGATTGATTGCGTGGAATGCCGGCCTTTACACGGCCACGACCGGATGGCGCAGCGTGCCGATGCCCTCGACGCCGGCCTCGACCACGTCGCCCGGCCACAGCCATTCCTGCGGGCTGCGACCCGCGCCCACGCCTTCCGGCGTGCCGGTGGCGATGATGTCGCCCGGCTCCAGCGTGATCCCGGCGCTGATGTCCGAGATCAGGAACGGCACCTTGAACAGCATGTGGCGCGTGTTCGAGCCCTGCTTCTTCTCGCCGTTCACCGTGAGCCACAGGTCCAGCTTCTGCGGATCCGGGATCTCGTCGGCGGTCACGATGCAGGGACCGAACGGCGCATAGGTGTCCTGGCCCTTGGAATAGATCCACTGGCCGGCGCGGCGGCAGTCGCGCGCGCTCATGTCCAGCATCACGCTATAGCCGAACACGTAGGACAGCGCGTCGGCCTCGGCCACGCGCGCGGCGCGCCGGCCCATGATCACGGCCAGCTCGACTTCCCAGTCCAGCTGCTGCGTGATGCGGGCGTTGTGCTCGATCGCATCGCCCGGGCCGATCACGGTGGTGGGCGGCTTGGAGAAGATCACCGGCTGCTTGGGCAGGTCGGCGGACGTATCCAGCGTGCGGCTGGACTCCTCGACGTGCTCGACATAGTTCAGGCCGATGCCGAAGATGTTCTTGCGCGGGCGCGGGATGGGCGCCAGCAGCTTGACGTTCTCCTGCGGCAGCGCGGCGCCCACGGGCCAGGCGCCACGGAACTGTTCGAGCAGGCGCGCGGCCTGCGCCAGCGCGGCCGGGCCCAGGTCGATGAAGCTCAGCATGTCATCGGGCAGCGCCACGCCGCCGGCCTGTCCCAGCAGGGCCAGGTCGATCACATAGCCGTCGGCCAGCGCGCCAAGACGGCCGGCGGCGGCGGGATGGGCGCGAAAAGTCACCAAGCGCATAGGAACTCCAGAAAATTCAAGACGAGTGGATACGGGCGTCCCGGCGGGCCGGGGCGTCGGAGAGAAAATCGTTGTTGGAACCGCGTCAGATCAGCGTCTGATGACCGTCGTTGTCCTTGAGCGCCTCTTCGCGGTACAGCGACAGCGCGCGCATGACCGGCAGGTCGTTGAAACAGAACAGGCAGGCGTCGTCGTTCGAGGACAGGTTGACGTGCTCGTGCATGGCCCAGGACGGCACGCAGAAGATGTCGCGCTCGGTCCAGTCGTAGCGCCGGCCCTCGATGATGGAATAGCCGCTGCCCTTGGCCACCTGGTAGATGAAGCTGCCGGTGTGGCGGTGCGCCTTGGTGTGTTCGCCCGGCCGCAGCAGCTGCATGCTGGCGCCGATGGTCGGCATCACCGGCCCGCCGGTCATGGGATTCACGTACTCCAGCAGCACGCCGTCATAGGGGCTGCCGGCGGTGACGCGCGCGTAGCGGCGCAGCGCCTCGTAGGTGGGCTCCCATTCGTATTTGAACAGCGGCGAGTAGGGCTTGGTCCAGCCCGAGGCCTGCGGACGCAGCGCCACGCCGCCCCAGGTGGCGGTGGTGTCGTCGACCGGATGCGTGACGGCCTGGTTCAGGTCCGGATGCACGGCATAGAAGCCGGCTTCCAGCGCGTTGACCAGCGGGATGTCCAGGCCGTCCTGCCAGATGCAGGTGGTGCCGTCCTCGGACACGCCGTGCTCGTGCCAGGTGCCGTTGGGCGTGAGCACGAAGTCGTTCGCGCCCAGCGTCATCTTGTGGCCGTCGACGATGGTGTACGCGCCGCTGCCTTCCATGATGAAGCGCAGCGCCGAATGCGAGTGCGCGTGCGCCGAGGCCAGCTCGCCGGGCTTCATCACCTGCAGGCCCGAGTACAGCCAGCCCACGGCGGCGGCCACGTCGCGGCGGCCGGGATTGTTCAGGTAGATCACGCGGCGGCCGGCTTCCTCGGGCGAGACCAGCTCGGCCGAGCGCAGCACGTGGCCGCGCAGGTCCTGGTAGCGCCAGACCACAGGCACCGAGGCCGAGCGCGGCGCCCAGGGTTCGATCTTGTTCGCCACCGTCCACAGCGCCCCTGTCTCCAGCCGCGCCAGCTCCTGGTAATAGGCGACGCGCTCCGGCGAGTCGGCCACATTGGCGCGGCCTGCCCGGTCTTCGCGGTATGCGTCGTACCTGTTCGTCTCCATCCCAGCCTCTTTTTATAAAAAGATTTAGATTTTCGAAAATATTAAATCCGGGGATGGCGCCTGATCAAGAATCGCGCGCTAGGGGTTTTCCTGGGGACAATCAGCCTGCAAAAAATACTGTACAAAATCACAGTTGTCCTGATACATTGCGCTCGCCTGTGCAACCCGTCGCCTGGAGACGCTCATGTCCGAAGCCGCTCACGTCATGCAATACATCGTCGTACCCTATCGCGCCGCCGCCGGCGGCGTCGCCCCCGGCGAGATCCGCCCCGCCAGCAGCGAGTTCGGCGCGATCCGCATCGCCAATTCCATGGCGGCGAAATTCGCCGGCGTGGCCGCCTACGAGGTCATGGTGGACAAGGAAACCGGCGACATGGGATCGCCTCGCATCCTGGCGCAGATCGGCACCGTGCCCGCGCTGGACGATTGAGCCGGCGGCGCATGAACGGACGGGCCGGCGCCCGTCCGGCCTGACACGGCCCGAGGTCGGGAAAGCCATGAGCCGCTACGGCTTGCGCCGCTCGCGCGCGCATGGGTAAGGTGGGCGCCTGCCGTCGCGGCATCCACCGGAGACGAAACCTTGGCCCGACTTCACCGCTTCCTGTCGCGCTGCGCGCTCGTCGCCTGCACGTTCGGCCTGCCCGCCGCCGCCCAGACCCCGCCCGTCAAGCTGGTGGTCGGCGCACCGCCCGGCGGCACCACGGACACCGTGGCCCGCAACATCGGCCAGCACATGAGCCAGACGCTCCGGCGCACCGTCGTGATCGAGAACCGTCCCGGCGCCGGCGGCAACATCGCCGCCGACTACGTCGCCAAGAGCGCGCCCGACGGCAACACGCTGCTGGTCACCTTCACGAGCTTTTCGATCAACGCCTCGCTGTACCGCAAGCTGCCCTTCGACCCGGTCCGCGACTTCACACCCATCAGCATGCTGGCCCGGGTGCCCAGCGTGCTGGTGACGCGCAAGGACTTCCCCGCTCAGGACATGGCCACCTTCGTCGAACAGGTCCGGGCGCATCCTGGCAAGTACACGATGGCGGTCGGCGCGCTGGGCTCGTCGCTGCACATGGCCGGCGAGCGCATGAAGATGATGGCCGGGCTGGATATCCTGAATGTGCCCTACAAGGGCACGGCGCCGGCGATCAGCGACCTGCTCGGTGGCCAGGTCGACATGATGGTCGCCAGTTCGCTCAACGCGCAGCCGCATATCAAGTCCGGCGCGCTCAAGGCGCTGGGCCTGACCAGCCCGCAGCCGCTGCCGCAGTTTCCCGGCGTGCCGCCCATCGGCGACACGATCAAGGGCTTTGAATCGAATGCCTGGTTCGCGCTGTTCGGCCCGGCAGGCATGCCGGCCGACGTTGTGGCGGCGCTCAACGACGCGGCGCGCCATGCCGTGGCGTCGCCGGATTTCCGTCGCCTGCTCGACGCCGAGGCCGCCACCGCGGTCAGCAGCAGCCCGCAGGAACTGGACGCCTTCGTGCGGCAGGACATCACGCGCTACGCCGAGATCGTCAAGTTCACGGGCGCGACGCTGGACTGAGCGCCGGGGATCGGCGTCGGCATGCAGTGACCGGAATCGGCCGCTGCCGGCGGCCTTCAGCCAGCCTTGCCCGCATCGATGGTCAGCCTGTCCTGCGTCATCAGCGATTCGACAGACTCCACGTTCATCGGCTTGCCCAGCAAAAAGCCCTGCAGCGAATGGCAGCCCAATTCGGTCAGGAACTCGCGCTGTTCGGGCGTTTCCACGCCTTCGGCCACGACCTGCACCTTCAAGGCGTTGCCGAGCGCGATGATGGCCGACACGATGGCGGCGTCCTCGGTGTCCTGCTCCAGGTCTCGCACGAAGCCGCGATCGATCTTCAATTCCGTGGCCGGCAGGCGCTTCAGGTATAGCAGGCTGGAATAGCCGGTGCCGAAGTCATCGATGGAAATGCGCACGCCCATCTCGTGCAGCTGCTGCAGGATGGCCAGGCTCGCATCGGCGTTCTTCATGGCGGTGGATTCCGTGACCTCCAGCGTCAGATAGCTGGCGTCCAGGCCATGACGCCGCAGCACGTCGGACACGGTCCCCACCAGGTCCGGATGACCGAACTGCACCGCCGACAGGTTGACCGCCACGCTCCAGCGAATACCGTGTTCCCGGTGCCAGGCCGCCAGTTGCCGGCAGGCTTCGTTCAGCACCCACTTGCCCAGCGGAATCACCAGTCCGGTCTTCTCCACGATGGGGATGAACTCGTCCGGCATCAACAGGCCCAGCGTGGGATGCTGCCAGCGCACCAGCGCCTCGACGCCGATGATGGGGCCGTCGGGCGCCATGAACTTGGGCTGGTAGTGCAGTCGCAATTCGCTGTTTTCCAGCGCGCGGCGCATGTCCTGCACCAGCTGCAGCTGGCGATGCACATTGGCGTTCATCGACGACTGGAAGAAGCAGTACGTATCCCGGCCCATGCCCTTGGCGTGGTACATGGCCGCGTCGGCGTTGGTCAGCAGGTCGTCCTGGTCGATGCCGTCGTTGGGATAGATGGCGATGCCAATGCTCAGCGAGATGGCGAGCTGATGGATATCGATGCGGAACGGCTCGCGGATCGCCTCGATCAGGTCTTCCGCCAGGCGGCCCGCGCTGGCCGGATCCATGTTGAGCGCCAGGATCACGAACTCGTCGCCGCCCATGCGGGCGACGGTGTCTTCCTCGCGCAGGGCGCCGCGTATGCGCTGCGCCACTTCGATCAGCAGCAGATCGCCCACGTGATGGCCGTAGACGTCGTTGATGGCCTTGAAGCCGTCCAGGTCCAGGAACATCAGCGCGAAAGTCAGGTCCTTGTCGCGCCGCGCCGTGCGCAGCGCCTGCTTGAGCCGGTCATCCAGCAGCAGGCGGTTGGCCAGCTTGGTCAGGTTGTCGTGCAGCGCCAGATAGGTCAGTTCCTCGTTCGCCTTGACCAGGGAACTGGACAACGTCGAGGTCGTGGTCTCCAGCCGCAGGTCCTGCAGCGACACCAGCAGCGCCGTGCCCATCACCGACATGGTGACCGTGATGATGAACAACGCCAGCCATTCCGGGCTGAGACCGCCGGCGAAGGCGCCGCAGATGCTGCCCAGCGGGAAATTGGCGGCCGCCATGCCCGTGTAGTGCATGCCGACGATGGCGATGCCCATGACCACGGCGCCCAGCAGGCGCATGCGCCGCACGCGCGTGGTGTTGTGCCGGAGATTGAACGCGATCCACAGCGCCGCGCCCGATGCCAGCACCGCGATGAGGATGGAAAGCGCGAACAGGGCCGGGTCGTAGGCGATGCCCGGCGCCATGCGCATGGCGATCATGCCGGTGTAGTGCATGCCGGCCACGCCGGCGCCCATCAGCAGCGCGCCCACCGCCAGCTTCTGCCAGGGCAGGCGCTCCTGGCAAACCAGGTGCAGCGAATAGGCGGAAAACGCGATGGCGATCAGCAGCGACATCAGCGTGATCCACGGGTCGTAGCCCAGCGGGATCGGCAGGCTGAAGGCCAGCATGCCGACAAAATGCATGGACCAGATGCCCAGGCCCATCGCCGATGCCCCGCCGGCGAGCCAGTATTTCGCGGCCCGCCCACGGACATTGCTGATCCTCCCCGCCATGTCCAGCGCCGTATACGACGCAACAATCGCAACAATTAAAGAAAGAAAAACCAGGAGGGGACTGTATTCACCGATCAGCATCGCTATTCCTGCAAGCCTGCGGCCCGGCTTCGATCTTGCCGGCCCCGCAGTGAGCCAATGCTACCAGCGGATTGATCACGGAAGCACCGGCGCGATGCGCGCGCTGGCGGCTTTTCATGCTTCTGTTGTTTTTTTCTGGCAAACGGGAGGAAAAGACGCCAGGGCGCGCGTGGCGGCGCGATTTCGCGTCATGGCGCGTATTCGATTACTCGCAATATTGCCGGTATCTGGATCCGTTCAATGTTCGAACTGCGCGACGGCATTTTCCAAAAGACCCTTCATGCCGCCGCGCGACATGCCGCGGATACCATCCAATCCCTGCAGGAGCCCGCCATGCGGACGGGCTCCGTCACCGCTACCAGCGATAACTCAGGTTGAGCATGCCGCCATAGCCGCGCTCCTTGCCGCCTGCCGTGCCCACGAGCTGGGCCGACACCTGCACATTGCGCGCAATGCTCGCCTGGGCGCCGAGCTTGAGTTCCAGCGCGTTGCGCGCCTGGGCGACGTCCAGCGTGTTCGACCCCATGCGCACCGACGGCGAGCCGGCATTGCGGATCCAGTTCGCTTCCAGGAACGGCTGGATCCTGGCGGGCGCGGCGTCCGGCGCGGGCTTGGGATAGATGCGCACGCCGGCGCGCATCACGGTATCGCTGCGCGAACCGTTGCGCATGCGCATGCCTTGCAGCGTGGCATCTTCGGCCTTGTCGCGGCTGTGGATGAGCTGCGCCTTGGGTTCCACCACGATATCGGCCAGCGCCGAACCGGCCGCGAAAGGCTTGAAGGCATAGCCGGTTTCCAGCGAGGCGGTCCAGACGCTGGAGCCATAGCGCGCGGTGCCCAGTTCACTGCTGACGCGGTTGTCGTAGCGCCCGTATTGCAACCAGGCATCGGCATAGGCGCCCAGGCGCGTGACGTCATTGGCATACACGGTGGCGTACAGGCCGGCGGCATAGCCGGAAACCGAGCCGGTGGCGCGCACTCGTGTCCTTGCCTGCGCGCCGGGCAGGCGCAGCGTGGAAGTCGAGCGCGTGCGCGCATCGCCATAGCCGGCCATCAGGCCGATGCGCAGCGCTGCATCAGCGCCGAGCGGGGCGCGCAGCAAGTCCACGCCCAGTTGCGCCATGGCGCTGTCGGTCTCGATATCGACGCGACCCTCGGCCATGCGCAGGCCGCTGTCGTGGCCTCCATGGATGCGGGTCCACAGCGCGCGCCCGGCGCTGCCCGCATCGGCGTCGGCGGCACGGGCGTCGCGGTCGCGCAGGCTGTGCGAGAACAGGCGCAAGGCGGCGCGCCGGTTGCCGGCCCAGGCACCGCTTTCCGGCGAGACGTTCCTGTCGCCCGCGCCTTCTGTCGGAGGCAGGGTAACGCCGGGGTCTGTCGGATCGGCAGGATCGGTGGGGTCCACCGGATCGGAGGGGTCGATGGGACCGGGCGGCGGCGCGTCCGAGGACGTCAGATACCAGTCGTCCGCCACGCCAGCATTGCCACCACGCACCAGGCTGTAGTCGTAGCCGTTCAGGGCCAGCGTGCCCGCGCTGGCGCGGTAGCCGGTCGAACCCGCATCCAGATGGAAGGCATTGGCGGCCGTGGTGCCGCCGTTCACGGTCTGGACCAGACGGATGCCGTAGGTGGTATAGGCACCCGTGCCGCCGGCGTTGATCACGCGCAGGCCCGTGTCGCCGCTGGCGCTTCCGCCGTCGATGACCAGCCTGTCGGTGGGCGAGCTGTCGTCGCCCAGCTGGCTGTTGAGCACCAGCGTGCCGCCGCCTTCGTAGTTCTGGACGGTCAGCGTCTTGAAGCCGTCGACGCCCGGCGAAGAAAAGGCCACGGTGCCGGCATTGCTCAAGGTGCCCAGCGTGGAATCGCCGCGCACGTTCCACGTGCTCGTGCCGTCCAGCGCCAGGCTGTTGACGCGTCCCGTTCCACTCTCCCTGATGGCGCCGGACAGCGTGCTGCCATTGCTCAGGCGCATGTCCAGCGTGCCGCTGGCGGCGATGACGTGGCCGTTCAGCGCAGAAGCGCTGGCGCTCAGATCGACCTGCCCGGTTTCCACCATCGTGACGACGCCGCCGCTGGTGACCTTGGCCGGGCGTATGTGCAGCAGCACGCCGTCCTCGGCCTTGCCGCCCTGGCGCGCCATGATGTCGGCATCTTCCAGCATCACACGGTGATCGCCGCCGCTCACCTGCAGGCCGATGCCGTCCTGCGTATCAATGACCGTGCCGGGCCCCAACGCGAGCGTATTATCCGCGTCGGCGCGGGTCGTGTAGCTCCAGATTCCGTGCGCATCGGCGCCCATGGCACTGATGCGCACGCCGTTCAGGGAAAAATGACTGGATCGTCCGGGCGTCTGGCCGATGTTTCCGTTACCCGCGACCAGGCCGATCGCGCCATCGCCTCGGGTGGTCAGGCGAGTATCCCGCAGCGTGACCTCGGCGCCCATGCCCCGGGAAATCAGCCCGTAGGCGCCCGTGCCGTAGGTGTCGATCAGGCTGTCGCTCAAGCGAGTGTCGCCGCCCGCCATGTCGATGCCGATGCCCGTGGATTCGACGGTCAGTCTTTCCGCCTCCAGTTCGCGGGCCAGGCGATGGGAGAACACAATGCCCTGACCCTGGCTGCCCAGGGCCGTTATGGACACATCGCTCAGCCTGGCATAGCTGTCCCCGCTACCGCCGCGTATGCCATAGCCACTTTCGGATGTCAGGGTCGCCCCTGACAGCACCGCGCCGGAAGCTTCTCCGATCTCGATCGCGTTCCGCTCGGCATGCACTTCCAGCGCCTGCGCATCCAGCAGGCTGACACTGTTCAACTGCATGCCGATGCCGCCTCGGATCGTCACGTCCTTCAGCGCCGCCTGTGAACTGGACAGGTACACGCCGACGCCCGGCGTGAAAATACCAGCATCCTTCAGGTCGATCTGCGCCCCCTGGCTGCCGACCACGCCTGTTCGCCCCTGTTCCGACGCATTGGTGATCGTCACGCCGTCGGCCTTGAGCGTCGAGCCGACGCCGTTCACCCGGATCCCGTTGGCGAAATCCCCGTGCGTGGTGACTTCGACATTCTTCAGTGTGACGAGGGCGCCCCGTTCCACCTGCACGCCGTCGGCATTGATGCCGTGGGTGACCAGGCGGGAGTCGGTGGCGGTGATGGCGCTGCCGGCGTCCTCGGCGTGCAGCGCATGGCCGCCCCGGCTTCGGTCGCCTTCCGTGGTGACGGTGCTATCCAGCAGCGTGACGGTCCCGCCGCCGGTGGCGCGCACGCCCACGGGGTTGGCCAGGAGGTTGCCGTCGTTGGGCCGGGACGTGCTGATGGTGACGCCCTCGGCATGAACGCTATTGCCCGCAACGGAAACATCCACCGCGGCGCCCAGACCCGTGAGCTGGTCCGCGTTGGTGACGGTATCGCCGGGACGCAGGAAGATTTCGCTGGAGCCCGAGGGATCGTTGACCAGGATATGGTCGTAGTCAGTCGCCCAGGAAGCATGAGGCAGGACCGGCAGCGCTGCGGCAAGCACGGCCCGCATGATGGGATGAAGATGACGTCGCATGGCTAGGGATCGGGCCGCGAGCGCAGGGCGCCGGCGCGTACCACAAGCCAATCACGAAGTGGAAAAGGGTACTGTCCGGCGCCCTGCGAGCAGCGGCGTAGTGAAGGAAGCCCTCATCTTCTTTGCCGCAACCTACGAGCAACACCGGATAATTCTTAAACGTCATGCAACGAATGACAATTTCGTTAGTGTTTGTACGAAGCTCAAAAATGATTTGAACTTGTATTTGGAACTGATGGGTTTGCGCTCTTGATGCCCGCGACGCAGGCGGCAAGATCAGTCGCCGGGTTCGCCTGGGCAGCGGTTGCCGTATGACGGCCGCCAGGACGATGCGTCGAACTTCTTGCATGAACGGATCCGATACGCGTCCGTCAGCACGGACCAACGCGAACCGGCGTCATGGCATGCCAACAGACCAAAGTCCGAATCGCCTGGCGGCTTGTTCGACGCACGCGCGCATCAGCCGCGCCGCAAATGGGCTGGGGCTGGACGGCAGGGAAACTCAGCGGGGGAATTTGACCGGGGCGCAGGCGAGGCGGCAATTGCGCGTCACGAGTGCGCATCACAAATTGCGCATCACGCCTGGCATTGGAAATGAAATGGTGGCGCGCCCGACAGGAATCGAATCTGTACAAGCGCAAATTAGTGCCAATTAGTGCGACGTTAGCGGGTAGATGGCCGCATTTTGCCCGCATGAATTCGCACTAATTGGCGCATTTGGTCCCGATTTTGGGCACACAACCCCGGCGGTCCCACCGGGTACTCGTCCTGCCCATCTACTCCAACCGGACCGGGCCGCTCAATCTTTGAGCAGCAAGCGCGTCTCGGAGGCACCCATTCCAGGATCCCCATGATGTCATTCGCCTCGGCGGCCGCACGCCGTTCTTCCGGTGCGCCCCTAGACTTCCCATCTGCAGCGCGCGCAGCCCGGCACGCCGCACGGCTGTGGTTCATATCTGACACCCTGCTCACCGCCGCACAATTTCGCGACGAGCAGCTCCGCGCCCACTGCAATGGCCGCGAGGACTCCCCCGTTGAGCTGCGCGTCCGAATTGACATCTTCCGTCGCGTCTTCGCAGCAGAAATTGGCAAGATCGTCGTCGAAGAAGGAAGATTCCGTGCGATCCCTGCTTGAACGCCCCGTGTCCTTCCGGCTGTCGGCCGAAGCCTATGAACGGTATGAGGTCGAAGCGGCGCGGGCCGGCATCAGTGTCTCGAAATACCTGCGCGATCGCCTCGACGCTGATGACTTTCTCTCGGACCAGGTCGCGCAACTGCGCCTGATCCTGCTCGACAATGCTGCCCCCGCACATAGTGGCGGCGATCTTTTTCCCCTCCTACTTGAACTGCTTCTGCTTGCGCGCCGGCAAACACCGCCTGGCGAGCTGCGTGCGATTCGAGCAGAACTCGAGCGCCAGGGCATTGCGACCTGGACGCCAAACAGCCAAGTCGAGGGCTAACCCCGCCCTTCCCAGTAACTACCCGGCATCCGCTGCGGTAAGCCTCGTCCCATTTTCCCCGGAGTTCTCTCATGCAAACGCCAGCCCTGGCCGCCACCCTCTTGGCGGCTGGCTTGCTGTCGGCCTGCGGTTTTACGCCACCCGCACCGCCCAAGCCTTCCGATTCCAACCGCATCGCCATCAACCGCGTAGATCCCCGCCTGGTTGGGCAGGAGTCCGGCACCGTGGCCCCGACGCCTGCCGTTGTCGGCACCCAAATCACCGCCTCCGGCCCTGTTACGCCAACTGTCAGGCCCGGCGCGATGCCAAGTTCAGCAGCGCCCGCAGCGCAGCCATCCCCCATGACCGTTGCCGTGGTGCCGATTCCCGTGCCGTCGGCGCCGGAGCCGGTGCAAAAGCAAGCTGTCGATGCGCCCGTAGCACCGGCAACTGCGGCGTCTCAACCTGTCACACCGCCACTGGCCCCGGCGACGCAATCGGCGACAGCAGCACCGCCGACCGCCACCTCGGCCACGCCGACCACTGCGGCTGACCCGACGCCCCTCGAGCCGGCCAAGGCCGCCCTCCAAGAGCCCGCGCCTGTGGTGCAAACGGTAGCCGTCGCCACGGCCAGCTCCACGCCCACCGATGCCGCCAGAAACGAACCGGCCGCCGAACCACCGGCCAAGCCGCCGGTCATCAAACGACTCTGGCACATCTCCCCGTCCGACGGCACCGTGCGCCAGGCGCTCACGCGCTGGGCGGCAGCAGAGAACTGGACCTTCGGCCCCGACCAGTGGGAGCTGACCTTTGACCTGCCCATCCAGGCCCCGGCCGAGTTCGAAGCCGAATCGTTCCAAGAAGCCACGCAGACGCTCTCGCAGGCCATCGCAATGACCGAATCGCCCGTGCGGCCGTGCTTCTACGCCAACCGGGTACTGCGCATGATCCCGTTTAACCGCAGTTGCAACCGTGCGCCCGCAGCCTCCTCGCATTGACCGCGACGCTGGCCTCGCCCGCGCGTCAGACCTCTCCAGGATCCTCATCCATGACCGCACTCCACTCTGTGACGGCCAGTCTCGCCCTGCTTGCGCTGGCCGGCTGCTCCGCTCTCCAGTCCACCGACCGCATCGCCGAGCGAGCTGACACTCAAGAATCCAGCCACCGCCGGACCTTGCAAGCCTTCAAGGATCAGGCGGCCGATCCCGACCGCGCCAAGGGTCAGGTCGTCGAGCTGCCCTGGATCGCCGGCCGCCCGCAGCCTCTTGCCCGCGAGGTCGCGCTTCCGCCAGCGCTGCGTGCCAACGTCAACACCACCATGCTGTTCGAAAACAGCGCCACGGACCTCAAGACGTTGGCCGAGCGCATTCAGCTGGCCACCGGCATCCTGACCCAGGTCGCACCCGACGCCCTGCTGCCCTCCGAGTACTTCCTGCCGCGGCTGGGCAGCGACCAGCTGGCGGTGCCGTCCAGCAATAGCGCTGGCGCCGACGTCCTAGTTCCGGCGCTGGTGCCCACACTGACGCCTGCATTGACCCCAGCCGCGGCCATCGACCGCGACGCCGGTCCCACGCTGCCGCATGGCGTGGCGCGCACCAAGATGGAGCCGTTGCCGGCGGGCAAGGCGCCGCTCGCCTCCGTCCTGGACTCCATCACGCTGCGCCTGGGCGTCTACTGGCGCTATGACGACAAGGTGGGCGCCATCCGGTTCTACCGGACCGAGACGCGCACGTTCAATGTACGGGCGTTGGCCATGGCGACGGAGGCCAGCCTGGAGCTCGGCCTGTCCGGATCGGGCGGCTCGAATAATTCCAGCGGTCAGTTCGCCTCGCAAAACCGTTCCAAGTACTCCGCCGGCCAGGCCAAGCCCGCCGACGCCGTGCTCGCCAAGGTCAGTCAATATCTGACGCGCGCCGGTGTCGTGAAGGCTGCCGATGGCGCGGCCAGCAGCATCGTCGTCACCGACACCAAGGATGCGCTGGACGACGTCGCACGATTCATTGAGGCGGAAAATCGGGTCCTGTCGCGCAGTGTGCGCATGGTGTTCGAAGAAATCACCGTGCAACGCGACCACACCAGCCAGGCGGCAGTCGACTGGCAACTGCTGTTCAACAGCCTGGGGCGCGCGAACCTCGCCACCGGCGCAGCGCCGGGCGCGCTACTGGACACGTCCAAGGCGGCCGGCTCGCTCGGCGCCACGGTCGGTGCCGGCCCTTTTGCCGGATCCAAGCTGATTCTGAGCGCGCTCAACGAGATCGGCACCGTGGTGCGCCACACCAGTATTCCGATCTTGGCGGCCAACCTGCGTCCTGTGACCCGTGCGCTGCGCGAGACCTTCCCCTACGTAAAGGACCTGCAGCAGACGCAGAGCACCTCGAACACCTCGGCGCCGACGGTGACTGTCACCCAGGATGAGAAGACCATTGGCACGTTCTTAACTGTCGTGCCCAACGCCCAGGATGACGGTCGAGTGCTCCTGACCGTCTCGTATGACGACACCCGCCTGATCGGCGGTCTCAAGAAGGAAGTGTTCGGCTCGCCCGAGAACCCGTCCTTCGTTCAGCAACCGCGCATCGGCGGCCAGGGCGCCATCCAGCAGGTCGAGCTGCGCCCTGGGCAGCCGGTCGTGATCGGCGGCTACGAACAGGCGGCGGGCAATGCGACGCGCCGGCGCCTGGACGAGAAGGCCCCGATGCTCCTCGGCGGCTCGGACGCCGCGCAGGATCAGCAGCTGCTGACCGTGTTGGTCGTAACTGCGATCCCTGAAGAAGGATTCTGACCGTGGACAAACGATCTCCTCGCCGCTCGAGCAGCCGACCGCCCAGTCGGCAGAACTACCGCCTAGTTCCGATTGCCGGCACGCCGAACCAGCTGGTGCTGGGCGTAACCTGGCAGACGCTGTTGGGCGAGGATCTCGCCCGCGAAGCGCTGCGCACCGCGCGCGAGGCGGGTGCGACGCACTACACGCAGAGTGGGGCGCGCAGCCCGGCCGTGGGCCTACTCACAGCCAGCGGACGCGAGAACCGCGCTCAAGCCCGCACCCGGCTCTTTTCTGCGGCGGCCGCCTTCGCCCAACCCCATCCCCACGGCACGCACGTCGTCTCCTGCGCGCTGGCCGACGCCGCCATCTGGTTCGCCGTGGTAGTCGATGGTGTCGTACAAGCGGGCGGTGATCGCGTACTGACCAGTCCCGCTGAGGCGCAGGCGGCGCTGGCTGAAGCGACCGCGCGCTACGGTGAATTACAAATCCACAGCAATGAGGTGCCGGGCGCGCGTCCCTTCTCGTTGCAGCAGCTCACGAGCCTGGCCAACGAGCAGTCGGCCCTGAAGCGCGCCGCCTTCAAGTTCTCGATGGTCTCGCCCGCCTGGTGGGCGGCCCTGGGGCTGCTGCTCGCGTACTTGGCCTGGGATGCGGGCGCATCGTGGTGGCAAGAGCGGCAGGTCCGCGCGCGTGAGCGCGCCCAGGCCATGCACCCCGTCGTAGACGCGACCGCCCTGTGGAATCAGGCGCTCAGCGCCTGGGCGCGAACGGTCCGGGTCGATGGCGAGGCGGGGCTGGCGCAACTCTTGGCTGCGGTGGCTCAAGCACCCGTGGCGCCGGGCCGCTGGCGCCTCGTGGAAATCGATTGCCAGCCCGCCGCCGCGTCATGCTCGGCCGTCTACCGCCGCACCCGGCTGGCGGACAACCACACGCTGCAAGCAGGATTGCCTGCGGACTGGAGGATTGAACGGGTCGACCTAGATACGGCCAAGGTGCACTGGCCCATCGCGGCCAAGCCGGCGGCCAGCACGGGGGCCGCCGCCCTGACGATCGCAACGCTCCCCACGGCCCAGGCGCTAGATGCCACCTGGATGCCGAGCTGGCAGGCGCTACGGCCGGCGCTGGCGGATTTCACACTGGGGCCGGCGGCGGAGGTTTCCATCCCGGTACCCAATATCAAACTGCCAAACGGCCTGGAGCAACCCGTCGCGCTGCCAGCTGGCTTCACGCTGCCCCAGGGACGGGCGCTGGTGACCAACGCGCCCTTGCGCTCGCTTTACGCCCTGGCGCTGCCGCCGACCACCGTGGTCACGCAGCTGCAGGTCCGCTACACGCCGGACACGCTGCCGAATCTTGCGGCCAGCCGCTTCATGGCCACCTTGAAAGGAACAATCTATGTGCAATCGCCCTGACCCTGCGCGGCGTCGGCCGTCGGCCTCCCACCGCGCGGGCGCAATGTTCGTACTTCTGCTGTCGCTGGCCGGCGCAGCGCAGTCCGCGAACCTGGACGTCGCGCCCGCCCCGCCTGCCGCGCCGCCCAGCCACCTGGTGCGGGAGCTCCTGGAGCAGGATGCCCAGCGCGCGCTGCGTGAAGCCCAGCGCAGCGATTCCGGTACATCCGTGCTGGGTGCCGTATCCAGTCCCGCCGCTCCGGGTGCCGGCGCATCGTCAATACGAGATGCGGCGTCTGCCACTACCAGCAAAGCGGCCGCCCCACCTGTCGTGCAACTGCAGGCCATTGTCGGCGTGGACCGTAATCTCTCTGCCATCGTGGTTCGCGCAGGCCGGAGGTCGGTGTTTCGCGCGGGAAACGCGGCGCCTGTCGCCGGCACCGATGAAGGATTCCGGCTGATCCGGATTGCCACACCATGTGTCGTGCTTGAGCAGCCCGCGTCACCGCCAACAAGTCAGGCCTCGACTGACGACTCCGACGCCCAATCTGAAGCCGCTGCGCGTCAAGCCTCTCTATTGACCGTATGCCTACACCGGAGTCCTCCATGATTGCCCGCCTTCGCCTGGTGATCCGCAAGGCCCGCGACCGCCTGCGCAGCGCCTTCGGCGCGCAAGACGTGCCCCTTGACGACGCTTCGCTCATAACGTTGCCCGCCGTCAGTGCGCCCACGGCCTCAATTGGCCCGCCAGCGACCATGCTTGGGGCGGCCCCTCCGCAGGAACTGGAATCGCTCGCTGACATCGAGCGCATTGATCCGCCCTTCCGGACCCTCAAGGTGGACTGGTGCGGCTCGGCCGCAGCCGTCATCGCCTGCGTGGCCGAGCTTGAAGGCGATCGCTACGCCGTGTTCGCCAAGCGCGGTCAGCGTGATTCCGACATCTTCCGCGCCGTCATGGCGCGGGCGACGCAGGCCGCCGAAGGCCAGCCCGTGGCCGTGTATACCGTCAGCCCGGTGGTGCTGCTCACCCTGGTGCGCGAGCGCATGCAAGCGCAGGACCTGCGTCAGCGCAGCTTGCGAGAGCGTGGCGGTTCGGGTGGACGGTCGGGAGGTCGCTCGGCCGTGCGCACCGGATTCCACGATCTGGTTGCCTGGGCCGCCCGAACCGGCGCGAGTGACCTGCACTTGCACATCGACACCACGAGCGCCATCTCAAAAGTCAGCGCCACGATCGACGGTCAGTACACGACACCAGCGAGCCTGGCCATGCCCACCGAGCGCATGCTGGAGATGGCACGCGTAGCCTGGCTGGAGGTCAGCGGCGGCAACGGCATGATGCTCGACATGACCCGCGAGCAGCAGGGACGGCTCTATGAGGTCGTCGATGACCGCAGCTACATGTTGCGCTGGGGCTCGTTCATTGCCGACCAAGGACCCTCGATCACGCTGCGCATCCTGGAGATCGACGCCAAGGTGCAGGCCGTCGACCTGCATGCGCTCGGATACCTTCCTTCCCAGGTCGAACAATTCGAGCGCGTGCTGCGCAGCCAGGGCGGGGCCGTCGTGATGGGCGGCGTGCCTGGCTCAGGCAAGACGGTCACCCAAGGGCAGTTGGTTGTGCGTCACCCCCCCACCGACAAGGTGGCGACCATCGAGGATCCGGTCGAACTGCTCATCCCCAGGGCGCTGCAGGCGAGCGTGGCTCGCGCCATCGACGGCTCGGATGTCGAAACCATGCAGGCCAAGCTCATGGCGCTCAAGCGGGCTGCCGCCCACGTCGTGCTCCTCGGCGAAACCCGCGACCGGCTCACCGGCGCAGCCTTCCAGGACATCGTGCAGTCGGGTAGCCGTCTCTACACGACCCTGCACGTGGGCAGCGCCTTCGCCATCCCAGAGCGGCTGGCCAGCGTCCAGATCGGCATCCCGCGCGGCGTCCTGGGTTCGCCACAATCGTTGAAACTCCTTGCCTACCAGGCGCTTCTGCCCGTGCTCTGCGACTGCGCGCTGCCCGCCGAGGTCCTGCGAACGGGCGCCGCCGACCGCATGGGCATCACCCGTGAGGGCCGCTGGTGGGATCGATACCTGGCGCACATCGAAAAGCTGTACGACTTCGGATACGAAACGATGCGGATCCGCAACCCCGAGGGCTGCCCACACTGCCGCGCCAAGGGATTGCCCGAGCTGATTGGCTACCGTGGTCGCACGGTCGTCGCCGAGCTCTTCGAGCCGGGCATGGACACCGACGCCTTGCGCGCCATTGCCGCCGGCGATGAACTGCGCTTGCACCAGATCTACGCCGCCCGGCGCACCGCCGCCTTCAACGACCCTGATATGGAGGGCAAGACCGCCATGCAATGCGCCGTCTACAAGATGAGCCTCGGCACCCTGGATCCGCGCGACATCGAACCGCACTTCATGTCGTTCCTGACCCTGCAACCATCGAACAAATCGCCATGAAATTCCCGTTTGTCCTACCCTTTGCATTGACTCGCGTCGGCTGGGCCGCCCGGCAGTTCTCCGGCCAGCGTGCCGACTGGTACGAGTACCTGGCCGACATGACGCAGGACACCCAGGGTCAGCGCACGATCCTCGCCATCTTCGAGGCCGACGCGCAGCGCTATGGCCACCGCAGCGCCCGTGGCATCCTGTCAGCGCATTGGGCGTTGCGCGTAGCCGAAACCGGCGATATGGGCCGCACGCTACTTGGCACGCTACCGCGCCGCGAGGTCGCTGAGTTCGCCTCGCTGCAGCGCCAAGGCCAGGCGGTCTTTGCGACCGGACTGCGCGACATGGCCAGCCTCGTACGGCTGAACGAGCGGCTGCGATCCCTGCTGCTGTCCACCCTGCTGGCCGCCGTGATCGCGCTCGCCGTGCTCTGGACCGCCCTCATGGTCGGCGTGCCGTATCTGACCGCACCCATGTTGCACGACGCGCTACCCGATGTGCCTGCCGAATACTTGAACCCCTTGACCCGAAATTTCTTCGGCCTGGCGCAGTGGCTGCGGGACAACAACATGGCGCTGTGGATGTCCACGTTCATCGGCTTCTGCCTGATCGGGATGTCGTTTCCGAACCTGGATGGACGGATCCGCCAGGCGCTGGATAGCTGGGGGCCGTACCGCCTGTACCGGGACGTGCAGGCGATCCGGGTCGTCAGCACCGCGGCGACAGCATTGCAGCCTCGGGCAGGCAAGACCGTGTCGCTGCGGGAGGTAATCGACCTGCAGTTGGCCGGCTCCTCGCGCTGGCTCGCCCGGCGCCTGCAAGCTATGCACCAACGGCTCGATGACGCCAGAACCGGCGCGGCGGTCCTCGACGTCGGATTGCTGGACCGGGAGACCTATTGGTACCTGGAGGACCTGGCAAGCACGCTGGGCCTGGACACGGCGCTGCAGAAAACGCGCACCCGCATGGAAACCACGCTCTTGAAGCGCGTCGAATCTCGCGCCCAGGCTCTGCGCTGGACGGTGCTCATCCTCACCGTTCTGGCCATGCTGGGGCTACTCGCCTGGCACTACGGCGTCATCTGGGACATGCGCAACGCCATGATGCTCGACGCCACCATGTAGGCGTCGTCCACCAACACCAAACACCACCCCTTCTGACTGGAGTTTCCCCATGCCTTACCCGCTTAACCCTGCCCGCCCGGCGCACAGCTTCAGGCAGCGTGCAGCCTCCCATCCCTGCTCTCACCCCCTGCGCCGCCAGCTTGGCCTGACCTTGGTCGAAACCATGCTGGTCATCACCATCATCATCGTGGCCGCCGTCGTCGGCTTCCCCGTGGTCAAGGGAATCTGGATAGAACTGCGCGTGCCCACGGTCGCCAGCGAGCTGCAGCGCTTCATGTCGCGCACTCGCGTGTTGGGCGAAGGCGATAGCGTCACACCGTACGCGTCGATCGACAATGCCAAGAATCTGGCGCCCGCGTTGCAGGATTCCACGGTGTTCAAGGTCAACGGCAGCACCGTCGCGCACCGCCTAGGCGGGTCGGGCACCGGGTCCAGCGGCACGATCACCCTGGCGCCGGCCGCGCTCGGCGGTGGTGCGCTCGGTAGCGCCTTCTCCATCACGCTCACCAACGTCAATGCCAAGGCCTGCCCCATCCTCGCCTCGACGCTCAACGGCGTGTCAGAGACGATCAGCGTCAACGGCACGGCCGCCAAGACGCTGGGCGCCAATAACGAGACGGGCACCTTCAACCCTGTCACGGCGCAGGACTTGTGCACCAAGGGCGACAGCAACACCTTCGTCTTTGCCACCCGGTGAGCATGCCCGTTCATCCCGCAAGCATGTCTTGCACAGCGGAACCCGCCAGGGTTCCATGACTTCTTCCATGGAGGCTTCCCCATGCGGCCTGCTCCCGCTACGGCCCGCTGCGCGCGCGGGCGCCAACAGGGCTTTACCCTGGTCGAGGTGCTGCTCGCCCTGCTGGTCACCACCCTGGTCGTTGCCCTGGCTGCAGGCGCGATCAAGCGCGACGCCGATGACAGTGCCGCCGAGGGTACCGGACGATATCTGATGCAACTGCGCGGCGCGGTGGTTGACCTGCAGCTCAAGTACGAACCCTGGCTGCGCGGAGAGGACATGGCCAACAACGACGGCAGCGCCAGTGCCACACCCGCGCCACCCGCGCTCACCTGGACGGCCGTGGCGGGCGCTCAGGTGGCCCGTGGCGGCATGGCCGACCTGGCCGCCTCGGGCTTGCTGCCTGTCAGCACCCCGCGCTACCCAGCGCTGGGCGACGCGGCGCGCTTCCTCCTGGTGCGCCAGGGGACCTGCCCGGGCGACGACTGCCGCACCAGCGCCTATGTCTATACCTGCCACCCCATCAGCGATCAGCGCAGCCTTCGCCGCAACGCCACATGCCAGGCGCCTGCGGGCACCCGCGCCAAGTATGTCCAGGCGCTACTCGGGCAGGTGCTTCTGGCCGCCGGCGGCTATGGCGGGCATGACGCGATGGGCGGCACGAACGTTCGGGGTCCCCTTATGGACGTGCCGCGCGCCTGGTTCGATTTTGGGCAGGAACCTGGCCACGCGGTGCTGGCCGCAGGCCTCGATGCCACGCCCTTCGGGCAGTTCGTCCGACATGGCGAGACCCGGCCCGTCACGCTGCACAACACGCTCACAGTCGGCGGCCGCATCCAGAGCAATACTGGCCTCTTGCTGAACACGGCGGTGGCGCCCGGTGCGGCGTGCGCCGTGGAGGGGCTGTATGCCTCGACCGCCAACAAGCTGCTCGCCGTCTGCACGGGCGGCGTGTGGTTCACCCAGACCGGACACGTCATCACCGGCACGTTCAGCGATCTACCGCACGATGCGGCAGTGCCCACCCTGCGCTGCCCGGCTGGCCTCACCCCCTGGCGGCAGGTGGCACTACAAGCGACAGACGTCACGGTGCGCGGTAGTGACGTCAACATCGGCGGTACGGTCGGCGGCAACATCCAGGGTTCCGGCCATGTCAACGCCGCAGGCAGCGTCACCGTGGGCGGCGCATTCAGCGGCACGTTCCAGAACGCCGGCAGCAGCTACGTGCGCGTGGCCCAGCGCGTCAGCATCGCCGCCGACCGCATTGTCATCGCACCCGCCGACCTCGCTGCCCGCGCGTCGGTCATCCAGGGTTGCAAGAACTAGCGCGGCTCGCGCCACGTCCCGTTCTTGCGGCCACTCACGTCCTCGTCTCGGCCGCCAGCACGCGGACCATTCCCAACGGAGATTTCCATGTTCCTCACCTCCCTGCGAGGCAGGGGCAGGCATTACCTCGCCCTGCTCGCCCTGTTCCTGCTTCCTCTCACCGTCGCATACGCCACGCCCACCTCCAACCAGGCCGATGTCCAACTCAAGACCGATCTCAACACGCTCACCATCCAGATCGGCCAAGGCGCCCCGCTGCCACCCGGAGGATGCAATGCCGGTTACCTCTGGCACACGACCTACGGCGGCTGCCGCATCGCCCAGACGCAGTCTGAATCTGCCCAATGCCCAGCCGGCTATACCGGATCTCGAGTGCGCTATCGCAACGCCTACATCCTGCAGGCCAACCCCGCCGACATCGCTTACGAGGCTTGGGGCGCCTGGCACGACAGTTGTCAGGCACCGCCTCCCCCGGCGACGGTGAAGATGGAGATATTGAAAGGCCCCGATGTACTGCATTGCCGCTTTCCGGATTACAAGCTCCGCTTCACCTATCCGGATGGGTCTGCGGCGAGCGGTATCGACCTCAAATGGGAGACCGACCCCCAATTTGATGCGGCCGTCGAGTTCCCTGTCACCAGAACCGACAGCGACGGCGTGACCGGCAACACAATCGTACGGTTCGCCAGCATGACTGCGTACATCACCGTCAGTTGGGGTGCCTCTAGATTTTCGTTAATTGGCTATTGCATTGGGGGCACCTGACAGCGACTCCGAACTCGAACCAGAAGTGCGGTATCCCATGACCGCGTCCGCTGCCCCAACAGAACGAGATCCCCGCCATGTCAATCACACTCAAGCGCCTTTCGGCGCTCTTTGTTCTTTGCATCGCACCTGCATTCAACCCCGCCTTCGCCGAACAGTTCGGGCACCTGGAGGGCGATGTCCGTCTCGCTTGCGAAGCACTGCTCTGCCTATCCAGCGGCATCCGCCCTGGCCAGTGCTCGCCTTCACTGTCGCACTACTTCGGCATAAACAGGAGGAAGCTCTCCGACACCATATCGGCGCGTCTGGACTTCTTGAGGCTGTGCCCTGTCGCTGATCGGACCGAAAAAATGCAGTCTCTCGTCGACGCGATTTCACGCGGCGCGGGGCGCTGCGACCCCGAGACACTCAATCGGGATCTCGGCCGGTGGATGAATACGCCGCTCTTCGGAGACATGCGCGTCGTCGGCAACCAGCGGCCCGGCTATTGCAGCGTCTACACCTCACACGAATACACCTACTTCGACGGCACCCTTCCTCGCTATGTCGGCAAGCCCGAAGAGGGTGGCTACTGGGTCGCTGAGAAGGATTACGAGCGCGAGCGCGTGAGGTACGAAGAGGTGCTGGCCAAGCGCAAAGCGGATGCCGAACGGAACTACTACAACGGAGGCAACAACTGATGGACTTCCCCACGCTCGCCCGCCAATGCGCGCCGGCGGTGCACATCACTACGCTGGCCGCCGTGGTCCGCCACGAATCGGGCTTTGATCCGCTTGTCATCGGTGTCAACGGCAAGCCGCACCGCAGCATCCGGCCCAAATCCCGCCAGGAGGCCGTCGATGAGATCCGCAAGCTGATGGCCGACGGCAAGGATTTTGATGTGGGCTACGGACAGATCAATGTGCGGAACTGGAAATGGCTCGGCGTCACGCCCGAGACAATCCTGGATCCTTGCGTAAATCTTGCTTCTGCCCAGCGCGTGCTCGTCGGCTGCTATCAGCGAGCAAGCAAGATGCATGGGCCGGGTCAATTTGCGCTGTATGCCGCCTTCAGTTGCTACAACACAGGGAACCTGACGGCGGGGTTCAAAAATGGCTATGTCGTGCGTGTGGCTGCGGCTGGCGGTGTCCAAATCCCCGCGCTGAGCCAGGCTCCAGGCGCAGCGGTGGGCAAGGCTGGGGATACGGCCACCGGGGCGGAAATTTCGCAATTCGCCAAGGACGGCAGCTACACGATCAACAGCCCTGCCGGCGCGCGTTCCCCGCCCCGACCCGACGCCTTCGACATGCCGCGCAGCGACGCGCTCGCGACGGATCGCCCTGACGCGTTTACCAGGTCTGACACGAGAACCGAGTCTGAACCCGGAGCCCAATCCACTTCCAGCCCCTTCGGGCAGCGCGTCCCCCTCGGCCGGTCCCGTCAATAGGTCCGCGCCATCAAGTCGGCAGGCTCCACCCGGCCAGCCCTAGCACAACACCCAACCCCTCCCTTCCCCCCTTTTCTGCCGCACCGCCTTGGCATCCAAGCCTGGCGCCGTGTGGCCATTTTCATGGAGTTTTCCCATGCGCCTGACTTCGCGCAATCTCGCCCTGCTCGCCTCAATGTTCGTCGTCTTTATCCTCTTCGCCCTGCCCGTGGTGGCCCATGCCGACGGCGGTCTCGCGAAAGCCACCGGGACAGTGCAAAAGGTCAAGGACTGGCTCTGGATCGTCATACCCGTTGTCTGCTTGATCGCCGGCGGCATTTGCGGCCTGCTGTACTCGCTAGACGTCATCCGAAAGGAAACCGCCTAT
Organism: Achromobacter sp. 413638; assembly: GCF_043119405.1. Lineage (NCBI taxonomy): Bacteria > Pseudomonadati > Pseudomonadota > Betaproteobacteria > Burkholderiales > Alcaligenaceae > Achromobacter > Achromobacter sp. 413638. The sequence continues at coordinate 16,014 of NZ_JBICCO010000037.1, read as the reverse complement.
CAGTGGGCGCTGGGTGTCGTCTTCGCTGGCGCTATCGCCGGCGGCATCGTTGAGATCGCGTTCTGATGGCCGCTCCGCCCACCACACCCGCAGAGCATGGTGGCTCCAAGATCCCACCCAACCAGTACCCGCTTTTCAAGGGTGCCACCCGCGTTCCCACCATCAAGGGCGGCGTACCCACCCGAGCCTTTGTCGGCCTGGTCTTCCTCACCGTCACCGTGGCCATGTTCAATTACCGAGGCTGGCTGCTGTTTCCGGCGCTCTATCCCATTGTCGCCATCATCAGCCGCAACGATGACCGCGCTTTCTGGATATGGGAGCTGTGGTTCAAGACCAAGTTCACGGCACCGAACAAGACATTCTGGGGCGCCGTCTCGTACACACCCACGCCCTACAGCCGCCGGCGCCCCTGGTGCCGGTAGATATGGAAGCTCCCCAATGAAAGACTCCCTCGCCCCGGCGCTGCGCCACGAGCGGGCGGTCAGCGATGCCGTCCCGTTTTCCCACCATGTCACGTCGTCTATTGTCGCCACGCGCCGCGCCGAATACGTCTCCGTCTGGCGTCTGGACGGCCGTTCGTTTGAAGGCCATCCCGAAGAGGACAAGTGCCGCTGGATCGAGGAACTCAACAACCTTGTCTGCGGTTTCCCGCCGGGCGTCGGCTTCTGGACACATCTTGTGCGCCGCAAAGTCCGCGAGTATCCGGACAGCGAATACCCCGACGCATTCTCGCGCGCACACGACGCGGCTTACCGCCGCACATTCGACAAGACGCCGCCCATGATCAACGAGTTGTATTTGACCGTGATCGTGCGGGCGAGCGTGGATCCGGCGCTGCGGCTCTTCTCTCGCTTCGAGAAACGCACCGCCCGCGACGTCCTGGCCTGGCAGAACCGCGCCATCGAGCAGCTCGACGACATCAATCGCAAGCTCGCGGGCGCCCTCACCCGCTACCGGGCGGACCTGCTGCAGATCGTCGAACGCCCCGATGACGATGACGATGACGATGACTTGGATGATGACGTAGGCGACGGTACCGATAGCGCCGAAGACCGTACCACTCCGCCCAATGAACGCGCGTCGGAGAAGCGTCTGTACTCTGAACCCGCCGAGTTCTTCGGCTTGTTGCTCAACGGCAAGCTCGAGCCCGTCCCGGTGCTCGACGCCCGACTCTACAACACGCTGCCCAGCACCCGTCCTTTCTTCTCCACCCATGGCGAACAGGGCGAGCTGCGCGGGGTCAACTGGAGCCGGCGCTTCGCCATGGTCGAGCTGCGCGAATATCCCGCCAGCACGAAGCCCGGCCATCTGAACAAGCTCCTGCAGCTGCCCGTTGAGCTGATCCTGAGCCAGTCCTTCGGCGGACTCTCGAAGGCCGAGGGGATCGCTGCCCTGGGACGGCAAAAGAAGTGGCTAGAAGACTCAGGCGATCATTCTGCTTCCCAGATCAAAGAACTCTCGCAGGCCATGGACGACATGATGGCTGGCAAGTTCGTCATGGGTGATCACCATGCCACCATCACCGTGTTTGGCGAGAATGGCGAACAGACGCTGCGCAGCGCGGCCGACGTGATCGGCGCGCTGGCCGAGGAGCGCATCATCGCCCGGCTCGTCGACCGCGCGTTGGTCTCAGCCTGGTGGGCGCAGTTGCCGTGCAACTGGACGTGGCGACCACGCCCGGCGCCCATCACGTCGCTGAACTTTCTATGCCTGTCTTCGATGCACAACTATCTCTTCGGCAAGCCCAACGGCAACCCGTGGGGGCCGGCGGTCACGATGCTCAAGACCACCGGCGGCACGCCCTACTACCTGAACTTCCACGCCACGCTTGAGGATCTCGACGAGACCGGCAAGCGCCGCCTGGGCCACACGGGATTCTTGGGCAAGTCCGGTACCGGCAAGACCGTTCTGCTGGCGCACTGCCTGACTCAGGCCAGAAAACTCGGCTACACGGGCGCGGTCTTTGATTACGGGCGCGGGCTGCAAGTCACCGTAATGGCCATGGGCGGCAAATACTTCCCGCTGCGCTGGGGCGTGCCGACAGGTTGGAACTATCTTCAGATGCCCGAGACCGAGCGCAACCTGGGCTTCATGCGCAAGCTCACCAACCTCTTGGCCGCCGATGGCGACCAGCCCGCCTCGCTTGCCGAGCAACGCCAGATTAGCAGCGCCATTGGCAAGCTCGTCGAGCATATCGACCAGCCCCTGCGGCGGCTGTCCACGCTCGTGCAGTTCCTGCCTGCGGCACCGGCCCGCGAGGGCAAGCTCACGCTGCGCGAGCGGCTCGAGCGCTGGTGCTTTGGACACGAGAACGGCTGGCTCTTTGACAATCCGGTCGATGAGTTGGACTTGTCCAACACGAACCTGTTTGGCTTCGACGTGACCGAGCTACTGGAAGAAGGCCCGGTCCGCGACGCCGCCGTGACGTACTTGCTGTATCGCACGAATCAAATGAAGGACGGCCGCCGGCTCGTCTATGTATTCGATGAGGTCCAGAACCCCTTGAAGGTACCCGCATTCCAGGACTTTCTTCAGAATGAACATCGCACGGGCCGGAAGAACGAAGCCGTCGTCATCTGGGCAACCCAGGAGCCGGACGCCATCTCGCAAACGTCCGTCGGCAAGACATTCATGCAACAGTCTGCCACCGTCGGATACCTGCCCAACGACAAGGCCACGCCTGAAGACTACATCGTGAACTTCAAGCTCACGCCCGCGGAGTTCGCCATGGTTCAGGGCTTGGGCGAGTTCTCGCGCCAGTTCGTCATCAAGCAAGGCGGCGCACAGGGCGGCTCGACGGTCACCGCCACCCTTGACCTTTCCCAGTGCCTGGACGCGCTGCTGGTGTTCTCCGGGTCAGATGACCTTGCGGCCATTGCCGAGCAAGCCATGGCCGAACGCGGCCCGGATCCCGAAGCCTGGCTTCCCCTTTACCTGGAGCGCGCCCGCGCGGCCGCGTCGAAGAAGCAATAGGAGATCTTATGAACTCGCTGCATCCTACCCTTACGCAACCCTGGCGCGCGCGCATCGCCGCAGCGCTCGCCATGGCGTTTCTCACGCAAACCGCAACACCTGCTCACGCCGTTGAAGGAGGCATTCCGGTCACCGACGGCGTGAGCATCGCCGCGCGCGCAAAAGAGCACGCCATTTCGATCGCCAAGTACATTGAGCAGATCACGACACTCAAGGCTCAGCTCACACAACAGACAAAACAATTGGAGGCTCTGACCGGAACCCGTGATCTTGGAGGAATCCTGAACAATCCGGCGATCCGCCGCGCATTGCCTGATGACGTACAGGCCGTATTGCGCAACCCGGCGCTAGGCAACGAAGACCTCGTGCGTAAGACTGAACGCATCGTCAAGGAGGAGCGCATGACTGGCGACTACGCCAAGGACCGCGCCGCGATCGACAAGCGGGCGGAAGATCTGGCCGTGCGTTCCAAGGCAATGCTGGAGAGCGCGCAAGCGGGGACCACCGCTCGGGCCAAGCAGATCGACCAGCTGCAGGCGCAGATCAACTTAACGACCGATCCCAAGTCCATCGCGGATCTGCAGGCTCGAATGCTGGTCGAGCAGGCAAACATCCAGGCCGACCAGACGCGCGCCGACCTACTCACCCGCCAGCTGCAGGCCGAACAGGCTCTGATGCAACAGCAGGCGGACAAGCTGGCCGCCAAATCGTTCAGCGTGGACGCGATTCGGGCACCGATACCCTGGGGGAACTGATGGCCGCGGATCCTATTCAGCTCATCAGCCTGGGCGGCATCGCACGCTGGATGGACGACTCCGTGACACACATGCTCAAGGGCGTCGTCGCACCGGCGATCAGCAATGCCACAGCGGCCATCTGGCCTTTTGTGACGGTCGCCATGACCATGGGCCTCATGTGGTACGGCTGGATGATCGCCAGTGGTGCGATTCCGACGCCCATCTTCACGGCGCTGCGCCGCGTGGTGAACATTGTCATCATCGCCAGCATTGCGGGCGCGGGCGGCCTGTACCAGACTGAGATCGTCGAGGTCATGCTGGATTTGCCCACCGACATGACCAACATCTTCAACAGGGAACCCACCACGCCGGCCGAAAAACTCGATGCGGCGGCCAATAATGGCTCGGAAATCAGCACTGAGATACATGACCGAGCTCCAAATGCCGTCACCAGCCCAATCAAGGCGTTCGCATTCGTGGTCATCGCCGTCCTGATCTCAGTGATCTCCGCCGCGATGAGCGCAGTAGGCATTATTGTCCTCGTCTCAGTAAAAGCCGGAATGGGGGTCATCGCAATTGTTGGGCCTCTGTTTATTCTGGCCTTGCTGTTTGACTACACAAGGGACTACTTCAGAAGCTGGCTGAACCAGATGCTCTTCTACGCGATCTATGCAGCGGTCTTTGCCCTGGTCTTTACGATCATCATGGGCATGTTCGGGATGCTCCAAAAGGCCCTCCTCGCCACGGCTAAGGCGGAAGGAGACATCAACATTTTCTCCATGCTCACCGCCTTGATCCTCTTTTCAGTGGGTGCCAAGTTCATGCTCGAACAGGTATCTACGATTGCAAGAGCGCTCACAGCCGGCCAAGGAGGCGGCGTTGCCGTTCCATTCATCGGAAGGGTAGGCTAAAATTGGGCAATCCACGAAAGTATCTCTTGCAGGTCCTTTTCTCAATGATGGAGATATCATCATTATGGTAAAGACTCCCTCGACACCTCTGGGTAAGGCACTTACCGAGAGTCCGCTACCTGGCAGCCAGACGCCAGTCTCTAACTTTGGCCATACGGTGCCTGCCATGGATGAGCAACCCATATCGGTGTTCCAATGGGTCAGCTTGGCACGTGCCACTTGGACGTGGCTCCTCCGTCCTTTGTGGTACGTCTGCTTCAAATGGCCGACGAATCTGTTGCGCTACATGCTGGCTCAGGCGCCCGAATCCGACGGCGATCGTCGGCGGCGAGAGGCTCAGGAGTACGATGCTTGGAAGCGAAATCCTGCCAACCCGTTTCGAAATCATCCGTAGTTGGCATCACAGCCACGCCCATTGCTGCTCTACCCAATCTCGCCGCCCTGACGCGGTGACGTTTGTTTTACCTCCCCCATATCTGGCGTAGCCTCCGCTTCGTCCCTTCCCTCTAGCGCCCGCCTCTCCGGGCGCTTTTCTATTTCCCCCCTGGAGTTCCCATGAAGGCTGCCTTCGCGGCCGCGCCTGGCGCGGCTCGTCCGTTGTCGTCCATACCTTTCGTGCCGCCCCGTCTGAACCTCCTTCGGCTGGCTATCAAATTGGGAGCCGCACATGCCCAGTGACGATCCCAAGCTCTCCCTTGACGAAGAACTGGCGCGCAAGCGCGGGCTGGAGCGAGATCTGATAACCGAGATTCTCACCTCCCGGACGCGCGCCTGGCGTTACGGATCGGCCGGCATCATGCTCGCAATCCTCGCGTGCGGAGCACTCGTCACGGCTCTACCCCTGAAACCCCCGCCCGAGCTGTACGTGATGCGCGTGAACGACGCCACGGGCGACGTCACCAACGTCTCCATGTTGCGCGACGCCCAGGAAGACTATGGCGAACGCATCGCCCGCTATTTCATCCATCAATACGTGCTGTCCTGCGAGAGCTACGACTGGAACACCATCCAGAACACGTATGAGCGGTGCGGCCTCTTCAGCTCCCCTGAAGTGCAGCGCGAGTATCGCGCGAAGTTCGAAGGCGACAAGGCGCTTGATAAACGCTACGCCGACCACACCCGTGTGCGCGTGAACGTCCGTTCCATCACGCTCGGCCCCAACCACAGTGCCGTCGTGCGATTCACCCGCCGCACCGAAGGTGGCAATCAGGCGGTGCGGTCCGAGCAGCTCATCGCCACGCTCGCATACCACTACGTCAACACCCCGCTGTCTGAGGCCATCGGCCGGGAGAATCCCCTGGGCTTCCAGGTCGTCAGCTACGCCACCGATATCGAAACCGAGAGGTAACTCACCATGACCAATGCGCAAATCAAGGAACTAGCCCGCCGCCTGGAGGGCGCGGACCGCCTGTCCAACGCCGAGCGCTCTGCGCTGCTGCGCGATGTCGAGCGCTACGCTCGGCATGACCTCTACGGCGCCGCCCTCCTCTGCAAGGACCATCTCAACCAAAAGGCCGACCTGCGCCTGCCGACCGCCATCATGGCCGCCGAGCGCATCGGCAAGCATTTCGAGATGCGTACCAAGGAAGCCCGCCGCCCCGTGGAACTCTATGGCGAACAGGACCGACAGATTCGCCAGCCCGAAGACGGCCGCGAGTACCGCGGTCCGGTCATCGGCACCACGCCGAACTGCGTCATCCAGCGCGACCTGGAGACCGGCGACTACATCGTGCACGCCCGCGCCTCGCTCGCCCGAGAAATCGCTCCGGATGAAGCTGACAAGGCCGTAGCCATCCACTACCCCTTCAAAGCCGTCGGTGGCGTCGGTCTGGTGGCGGGCATCGAGAAATCCCACGGTTTGACGCATGAGGCCCAGCATGCCCACGGCGCCCAGCACACCCGCACGCATGACAAGGGTGACCACTCGATGGAAATGAGCCGATGAGCCCGCTCTTCCGATCCCCTATCCGGTCGGTCAGCTGCGCGCTGCTGGCGGCGGCACTTTGCACCGCCGCCGCGCCCGCCTGGTCCCTCGAGCGCCCAAAGCCATCCGTGAAGGACCAGCGCGTGCGCACCGCTGACTATGACCCGGCCGACATCATCCAGGTGGACACGGCGATGGGCGTGGCCACCCACATCGTGCTGGCCGACGACGAGGAATACCTGACTCATGCGTTTGGCGACAGCGCCGCCTACAGCTTCGTGCAGGAAAGCCGCCACCTGCTGCTCAAACCCAAGGCCGATCAGGCCGATACCAACCTTATCTATATCACCAACAAGCGCAGCTACGCCTTCCTCCTGAAGTACGCCAAGGTCCGTACCGGCCGGGAGTTCTTTCGGCTTGAACTGCAATACCCCGACGCGGAACTGGCCCGTGCAAATGCCCGCAGCGACACGGACCTCGTCAAATCCGAGCTGACCAACAACGCGCTGGCAATCAACTGGGAGCACTACACGATGAACGGCGACATGTCGCTCGCACCCGTCAGCGCCTGGGACGATGGAGCACAAACCTGGCTACGCTTTGCGCCTGGCCAGGATCTGCCGGTCATCTACTTCGTTGATGCCGACGGCCAGGAGGTCATTGCCAACCGCAACATGACCGACGAAAACACCATCGTGTTGCATCGCGTCGCCAAGAAATGGCATCTGCGTCTGGGTAACCAGGTCCTGGCGGTGCACAACGAGGGCGGCGTCCAGGCACGCGGCCTGCCCACCCGAACGATCTCTCCGGCGGTCGAGCGTGTGACACGAGAGGAGCCCAGCAAATGAGTCTGTTCAAGCGCCGCAAGCGCGACGCCAAGCCAATCGACGCGGTGGCAGAGTTCGAGGCGCACCAGGCCGAGGTGTCCAGTCGCGGCCGGGCTGACCTGCAGGACGCGGCCCGGCCGCTCGCCCCGGGTGCCAAGGCCTTCATGTGGCTGCTGCTGGTGGTCGGCATGATGTTCATGGGACTTCTCGCCTGGCGGGCCTTTAGCGTCAAGAAAGAGAAGGATCCTGATGCGGTCGCAGCACTGCGAGCTGAGATCCGCAACGTCCTGCCCAGCCTGAAACTGAAGACACCAGAGCCCGAATCGGCCCAGCCACCACCCACGCCGCCAGAACCTGCTGCCCCCCCCAGCACCGTATCCACCCCGAGTATGCTGATGGCTCCCGGCGCGGCCGCCGTGGCCGTTGTCCCGGCGCTCGATCCCGTCGAGCAACGAAGGCTGGCCAGCGGCCTGCAGGGCGAACAGGACAAAGGCAAGCAGGACCCCGCCCGCAGCACGCCCGTCAAGACGGCCGACAGCGGCCCGATGGCCGACAAGCTGCAGCCGCTCAAGCTCTCGGCAGCGCGCGCCGGCCGCATTGGCAATCGGGACATGCTGATTACCCAGGGCGCCATGATCGACTGCGGCCTGGACACCAAGCTGGTGAGCGCGCAGGCCGGCATGATCAGCTGCTATGCCACCCGAGATGTCCGATCAACCAGCGGACGCGTCGTACTCATTGACCAGGGCACCAAGTTTACTGGCTATCAGCAAAACGTGATCGCCCAAGGCCAGCCGCGCATTGGCGTCGTCTGGTCGCGCCTGGAGACGCCGGAAGGCGTGATCGTTAGCCTGGATTCACCGGGAACCGGATCGCTTGGCGAAGCGGGCCTTGATGGCTATATCGATACGCATTTTGCCGAACGCTTTGGCGGAGCAATCCTCGTCAGCCTAATTGGCGACCTTGGCGCTTGGGCGAGCAACCGGGGCGGGGATCGCAACGGCGGCACCGTGCGCTTCGACAACACGGGCAATGCCGCGAAAGATGCGGTCACCACGGTACTGGATCACACCATCAACATCCCGCCCACGCTCTACCGCAATCAGGGCGGGCGCGTTGGCATCTATGTCGCCCGCGACCTGGATTTCAGCGGCGTTTATGACCTGCGCCCCGTGCGCCGCTCCGAGCGCCGATAGCAGCACGCCTTCCTTCGCCTGCTTTAAAAAAATGGGGGACCACAACAACTTCCCACCGACAGCCTCGCCGGTTTCGCAATAAACACTGCCATCCTGGCGGAACAATTTCCGACTATCGCCCTACGAATGGAGCAAAGACATGACGCATGAAGCGAAGCAAGTATCGGCATCGACGCCGCACGAAGTTGATCGGGCTTATCACGCCCATGGCTCCCCCAAAACCACCTTGGTCGTAGCGATCAGACGATACAGGTTGACTGCCGAACCACTGCAATTTGAAGACTCAGTTCCCTTTGAGTTTCCGAAGAGCACTGAGCCTAGGCCACACCTTCGCTGATTTATGCGCGGCCGCGCGAGTCGACCCGCAAATAATGCTCATGCGCCGCGCCCAGCATGGCCATCTCTGACGGGGGCACGCCTGGCTCAGGTTCGCCCTGGCGTGAAGCCCAAAGGCTCAGCTGGTTGAAGTCCCAGTCCTTGAAGGTATCAATAAGCTTGAAGGACACAAGCAACGAATCCTCAAAATCCGGATGGTTGGACAAAAGGCTCGATTTCATGAAAAAGAAGCCGCGGACTCGTACCGAATCTCCGGTTCGATCCGCAACTTGTACAACATAGAGATGCGGTATTGCACGATACAAATCCCGTGGAAACTCGTGCCAATAATGAGTGATCGCGCCATCCTCGCGATACACGCCGTGAAACACCAGTAATTGCACCTTTCCAATTTCGCTCAAGGTTCTCTCCAAAATACTCCCGCCCTTCCAGGGCAATGCGAAGGACTACCCTTCCCACCAATCCGCCTTGTAACACGGCAAAAGGGAAACGTGCCGAAGCGTTCGGCTTCTAGAAGCGCGAACGACCGTCTGAGCAATATCTGTCCAGCCTTCCTCTCGTCTGGCCGACATCGGGCAACAGGCGAAGCTTTGAATGAAGGAGGCCGGGCGGCACCTGTCTGCGCCGGCCGTTGCTGTCCCTCGCCTCACCCGCCGGACCCGCTGCCTCGTCAGACCGACTGTGGCCGGCCAGCGGTATCTTGGAAGCAAGCACAATGCAAAAACGTACATCGGACGATTCGAAGACGCGCCTGCGACTGCGCTGGTTCGCAATCATCAGCGCCGCCTTTGTGATTTCCCTGCCGCTAGCAAAGTACTACGTCCCCACCTCTGGTTGGTCAGTCCTGGCAGGCGCCCTGCTGCTGACCGCCGCGTTCAGCCTTGGCGCAGACTATCTTTTTCGTCGACAGGAAGCTCACTTGACGCAGCGCATGCAGGCCGATGCGTCGCCAGAATGGGGCGTGATATTGAATGGCATTCCCGTTGGACGTATCACGGACGCGCAATACGCCGAGATACGGCGCACCGTATTGCGCAACGGTCGCATCGCATTCGAACAACTCGGCAACATAATCCAGACCGGGCTAGCCGCCGCTGCCAAGGCGCTCTCCAACCTTCCCCTGATCCTAGTCTGGACACTGCTATTCGCAACAGTGACCTTTCCAGAGGATCTGGTATCACTAGTCCAAGAAATTCAACGGGCAAGTGTGCGGGAAATATTGGCCTTCCTGCGGGACTTGGCGCCGCTCGCCATTGCCCTGTCCGGTGCGGCGATGGGCTTGCTTGCGCTATTGGGATACGACTTCGGATACCGAGATTGCTATCGTGAAGCCGTCGACCGCATGGTGAGACAACACTGCAAGGTAGCCGCGGTAGGCACGCTGCACCTTATCCGGGCGGATTTCATCCGCGAATGCCCATGAGCGGGTTCGAACGAGCTGGGCGCGAAGATCGCCAACCGTTGGAAAGCGAGTCTATGGACTTTGAGATCTGCGTCGAGAAGCGCCCTGAACTGCGCGAAATCGTGAAACGGCTCCAACAAGATCTTGGCGGTTCTCTGTTTTCGCTTGCTCTGTACGCCCGAACGATGTGGGGGCTGGCGCAGACAGCGTGCGATATAGGGTCCGACGAGTACGAGTATTGCGCCATGGAGGCACGCTGCGCTGCGAGCGACGCTGGCGAATACTACGCAGGTGCCTCCGTGCCCGCGCTTCTGAGCGACGTCCCCTATCTTCGCAACACATTCTTGATCGCGGCGGGTGCCGAGATCGCTCTACGTGAAGAGTTGCAAGAGGCCGAACGAAATAGTGTCAATCGCTTGCAAACGAATGCTCTCATCAAGGCGAATGCATGGTCTGACTTGGACTTGCCCACGCCAGAAGAATTGACGGCGACGCTTGTTGCTGGAGGGAGCACGACAATCAACGGGCACTTCGTGGTTTACGACGAGAGCAATGGCTTGACCTGGGGCACCAACCCATACGGGGTCGACGTGGTTTTGTTCAAGCGGCCGACCGTGAAAGCGGTACGGTCGTTTCTCGCCGATATGGCTCGCAACGTCTCGTATGGCCCGACTCCGGAATAGCCGTTGCTCAGAGCTAAATAATCCGCCGCTGCGACCTCTACCACCAGCTTTATGCCGGCTGGACGCGCGTCGACGGCCGGGCCCACGCCGACGGCGCTCGTACCCGCGTCGAATCCCTTTTGCTCTCACCCAGCATCCAGCACAACAGCCTATTTCGGGAGCGTGCAGCATGACCAATCAGAACAACACAGCCTTACGCGACATCGCCCTGCTTGCTCCGAATCTCTGGGGCCAGGTCTATTTATTGTGTCGCGGGACGCATGGCATTGACCATGAATACTCCATGGCCCTGGCTGACGACGCTATGCGCGCATTTGGCGAGGATCGTTGCGAGACCCATGACGACCTTGACTTCGTCATCGTCGAAATTGCAAGGGTGGACTGATATGAACGAGAGCGACACCGCCCAGGCGATCCAAGAAGCAGAACGCATCGCCGCTGCCGTGGCCACTGGCGAAGGGATCCGTGATGCGTAGCCCCATCAATGTGGTCGTGCCCATCACAACGCCGGTGGGCACGCTCGGCACGGTGCAACTGGTAATGAATGGCGACAAAGGCGATACAGCGCTCCTGCGCGTCGATGTCGGCCACATCATCACTGGAAACACAGCGGCCGTCTCGCTCAACACGGACGGTATGCGCCAGCTGGTCGACGGCCTGATGGACTGCATCTTTGCCCTGGAGCGCAGAGCTCGCATCAACGAACGGAGGCAATATGGCTGAATACAGCAGGATCGAATGGACCGACCATACCTGGAACCCTTGGTTGGGATGCCAAAAGGTTGGGCCTGGTTGCGACAATTGCTACGCGGAGGCGTACAACGCGAGATTCGCGGGTGGAATTGCGATCAACTGGGGGCCGGGCGCGCCGCGCCGGCGCACCAGCGCCGCGAACTGGCGTAAGCCGATCACCTGGAATTCCGCACATGCCGAGTTCCAGGCCGTGCACGGCCGGCGCCAGCGGGTGTTTTGCGCGAGTCTGGCCGACGTCTTCGACAACGCCGTCGATCCCGCCTGGCGCGCGGATCTTTTCCAGTTGATCGAAGCCACCCCGAGCCTGGACTGGCTGCTGCTCACGAAGCGCATCGGCAACGTGCGGAACATGCTGCCCGTGCCGTTCGACTTCGATAGGCTCTACCCGAACGTCTGGATCGGCGCCACCATCGTGAACCAGGCCGAGGCCGACCGCGATATCCCTAAGCTGCTCGAGCTGCCGGCGCGCGTGCGCTTCCTGAGCATGGAGCCGCTGCTGGGGCCGGTGGACCTTACTGCCGTTCGCCACACTGCGCGCCCTGGCTATTTCGGCGACTGCCTGGAATGGCATCATCGGCCCCACGGCGAGGCCGAGCCGTGGCCAGGAGTGAACTGGGTCATTGTCGGCGGCGAAAGCGGGCCAGACGCGCGGCCGATGAATCCTCTGTGGGTCGGTAACCTACGGGATCAATGTCGGACGGCGGGCGTGCCGTTCCTATTCAAGCAGTGGGGCGAATGGTCTCCAGGCCCAGGCGACTTTGGTGCAGGCCGCCGCGAAACTGCGGCGATCGCCATGGACGGCTACGTCGCGCGCGATGGCATCAGGCAGCGGGAGCATCCCACTGGCGCCGACGGTTGGTCTCTGGTCCGCCGGGTCGGCAAGAAGGCCGCAGGCCGCCAACTGGATGGCCGGCAATGGGATGAATTTCCGAACCACCCGGCATAACACCGGCTTGGCCAGCTCGAAGGCCTATCGCCTCCGAAGCCGAGCCGCATTTACACAATCTCCTTGTCGCACCGCTATGGAAATTCTCATTCCAATCGGCGCCGGACTGCTGCTCGCCACGCTGTACTGCGCCATCGTTCAAAAGCTGCCCGTCGCCTGGACGATCCTGAAGATCGAGTTGACCCTCATCCTCGGCGTGGCCTCCTACTGCGCCGCGCAAGCGTATTTCTAGGCCTCGCGGTATTTCCCGTTTCTCCTGCCCTCCTCGGGAACCATCCCCATGAACGACTCTCTCAACGCCCCGCCCGTAGGTGCGGTGGATCGTGGACTCGCCCTCCAGCAGCTTATGCGGCCGCTGGCCGAATTCATGACAGACGATGCCGTTCGCGAGATCACTATTCCGCGACCAGGCGATCTGTTCGCACTGCGCCACGGGCGTTGGTGCCTGCACGAGATGCCGGCGCTGTCCTTCGGCTATCTGCAAGCGCTTATCGAAGCCACCGCCAGCTACAACGGCGTGAACTTCCTGCCCATCATGTCCTTGGTCCTACCTGGCGGCGAACGCTTCCAGGCCATGCAACCGCCCGCGATGATTGATGGCACATTGTCGATCAGCATTCGGAAGCACAGCACCTTGGTCAAGACGTTGGATGAGCTGGATGCAGAAGGTGCATTCGGCAGCTGGAAGGAATTGCGTGACCCTTCGGTGCTGACCGACGAAGACCGTGTGCTCCTCGAACTCAAGGAAGCCGGCCGCATCCGCGAGTTTCTGCATCAGGCGGTGCAATTTCGCCGCAACATCATCATCGGGGGCAAGACAGGCTCGGGCAAGACTACGTTTGCACGCAGCTTGATCGAACGTGTCCCACTCGACGAGCGTGTGGCCACTATCGAGGATGTCCACGAGTTGTGGCTGCCCAATCATCGCAATCGCATCCATCTGATCTACGGTAACGGTGTCGGCCAGGTCTCCGCCTTCGATTGCATCGCGGCCTGCATGCGCAGCTCACCTGATCGGATCCTCCTTTCCGAGCTGCGCGGACCCGAAGCCTGGGAGTACCTCACGGCCCTAAACACTGGCCATCCGGGATCGGTAACGACCACTCACGCTAACAGCGCATTCGATGTCTTTGACCGCGTGGCGCTGCTCATCAAGCAGTCGCACGCCGGCCAGCAGATCGACGTGCAGACCATTCGCCAGTATCTCTATTCGACGCTGGACATCGCCCTGTACTTCTCGCGCTACCGACTGCGCGAGATCTATTTCAATCCCGGCCGGACCGCGCCCCAGCAGCTGGCCGCCTGATCCTGTTTTTCCCCTAGGAGTATCTCTATGACCGCTAGCTCGGCTCGCCGGCGCACGCATAGCCCCCGTGTGCTCGACGCCTACAAGATCATGCAGAACGTCTACGACAAATGCCGTCAGGCCGGCGCTTCTCTCGAAAAGACCCATCTGGCCATCCGCGACGCGTACCCCTGGGGCGAGCGACGGCGGTGGCCGTACAAGGCCTGGCTCCAGGCTCGCCGGGAGTTCTATGAAGATCACGGACTACCGCTCAAGGCCCGACGCACGATCCGAGAATCGGTTGAGGAGCTGCAAGCGTGACCGTCGGTATCCCGTACTTTTGGCCGGGCGCATTGCCCGGCCGGCCTCTCGAACGGCCAGCCCACGGCCCTCTCGTGGGGCAGGCTACACCTCCCGATTTCCGGGTAAAAATCGCTTCGATTGCAGGGGACTGGCGATGAGCATTGATGCATCCAAGTGGGCACGTACCGCCGACGTTCAAAAATCCTCGTCCAAACTGGTCTTGCTGGAGCTGGCACACCTGGTGCGCGCTTATGCGACAGACTGGACGGTATTCGCCTCCATTGAGCACTTGGCCAGGGTGACGCACCTGAATCGCAAGACGGTCATCGAAGCGCTTGCCCGGCTGCGGGAACTCGGCGCCATTGTCGACACCGGACTTCGCGCCGGCGCCAGCCGCAGCTGCCTGGTCTATCGCCTGTGCCCGACTGCGGTGCCCACGGTCTGCGCGCCGGCGGCGGACAAAGCCGCTGGTGACGGTGCCCCCTATCTGCCACCTGGCCAGGCCGACCTCCTGGACGAAGGTTGCGACCCGACGGACGATCAAGCAGCCCTCGAAAACCCGGCCGACTTCGCCACCCCATCCCATGCTGCTTACGGCGCCGTTCCTGGCGCAGCAGAATCCGCTGTTGCCGAATCTGCCAGCGCCCCATCCACACCTGCGCAGGCACAGCTGGCAATCGAAGCCCCGCCCGTTGATACGCCGTCCGCACCGCGCGAGGTTCCCGGTCCGGCCCAGACAGCCCCCCCTGCGGCACCGACATCACCGTCACCCAGCACGCGTCGCGCCAAGGGGACCAAGAAGGTATCGCCGCCCGCCGCCGGCGCGGCCGCCACCCGCCTGCCGGCCGACTGGGCGCTGCCAGCACCTTGGCGCGCGTGGACGCACCGTGAGCGACCACACTGGGGCCCAGACAGGGTCGACGCCATGGTCCTGACGTTCTGCGCCTACTGGCGCTCCAAGCCTGGCCACGAGGGGTTTTCTGAGGACTGGTTCGCGTCATGGCGGCTCTGGGTGTTTCGAGAACGGGAGACCCGCGCCGGCGGCGCTGCCTGGCACAGCACCTGGAGCGGCATCGTCGCCAAGGGCCGCGACCTGGGCCTAGAACAAGCGCCCGGCGAGCAGGAACAGGCGTTCCGGATGCGGGTGCATCGCGCCGCCGGCGTGCCTCTGTCCGCCTGACAGTTATCCACAGTCCAGTCCAAAATCGGAAGCTATCCCAAATTCGGGCCAGGCCCGCTTTTACCCAAGGACTGTCCCAAATTTGGCGCAAGGCTGGCCCGAATTCGGCACAACAGGCTGGCCCAAAAACGGGCCTCAAAAGGGTTATAGGTTTTATAGGTTTGAAGAGGGAGACGTGCGCGAGGGGCTGTGCCTCAAGTCGCACCAGCTTTGCGCGACGACCGATCCGCCTACCCTCCGGGCGCTGCGCGCCCTCCGCCCCGACGCCTGGCGGCGTCGGCCTGAAACCCATAGCTTGAGTCCCCCTCCCCGCCGGCGCGATGCGCCGCCGGGCGGGGGAAAGGAGGCCCCCCGGACGCTGGCGGGCCTGACAGCCCGCCGCGCCCTGCCTGCCCAGATCCCACGCAGTGGCAACACCGGCTGCAAGCCACGGCCCAGCCTTCCCAGGGCCGCGCCGGCTACCTGCCGAGATCGATAGCTTTGGTCCCCCCTCCGGCGGATACCCCGTCCGCCGGCCGGGGAAAGGCAGCCCCCAAAGCGCGGGGGCATGCTGCCCCC
>NZ_JBICCO010000036.1:0-59584 GCF_043119405.1 Achromobacter sp. 413638 | reverse complement strand
CTCTCGCATTTGCAGTGAGAGGGACGTCAGGTGTGAATGCGCGAATGATAGGCGACGTTCAGAGGTCTGGTTTCCGTGCCGCCCGTCGAGTTGGTTCCCGCCCCACTGCCTATGGGAGTAAGCGCAGAACCTGAGGAGCCGCTTTGCACGCTCATCGTAGAAGAGTTCATCGTGTGCCAATGCGATTGAATCTGCATTCCTTGGCGACTCCCGAGTACCCGCGCATTTGCAGTGCAAACTCCATTGAAAGGAAAAAATGATATGCAGAAGAAGGTCTATCAAACCGACTCCGATGGCCTGTATCTCTACGAATCCATCGCAAATGAGCTGGCGATGACGCCGGGAAGGTTCAACGTCCCGTTTGGCGCATACGAGGACGCGCCTGCGGCCCCAAAAGCGGGAAAGTGGCCGCGACGAGTCGGTGGCGCGTGGGTGATGGTCGAGGATTACCGCACCACGCCGCTCTGGGTGGTGGAGACTGGTGCCCCGTACTCGCTCGGCGCTGAGCATGATGGCGTGGCCGGAAAAGTCAGCTACCCGGGCTGGGGCAAGCTGCCTGCCTGGCTGACCGCCGTCGAGCCGCCGCGCTCGGTCGGGGACGCGACGGCCGAGGTGTAGGCGCTACGCGGCCAGCGGCAGAGCCTCTAGCTCTGCTTCGCGCTCGCGCCTCATCTCTTCGAGCTGGCGCCGGCCCAGCTGGCTACGCGCCAGCTTCTGTGCCAACTCGCGTCCATGTGGATGGTAGTAGCGCAGCAGCATGCGGGTGTCGACGTTGCCGTTGACCTTGGCCAGCTCGTGGATCTGGAACACCGTGGCCAGCTGTGAGGTGCCTTCGTGCCGCAGGTCATGAAAGCGCAGATCGCGGAAGTAGGCCGTGTTGGGACGCCGTCCGTGGTGACGGCACAGGGCTTCGTAGCGCAGGCGGGCGCGGCGTCGCGCGCGGATGAAGGCGCGCGTGACGGAGCCCGGACGCATCGCGAAGATGCGCCCGCGCATCGGCTTGCCGGTGACCCAGCGGCGTAGCGCCTCGCGCGCTAGCGGGGTCAGCGGCACGTCGCGCGCGCGGCCGTTCTTGGTGTGGGGCAGGTGGACCACGCCATGCATCAGGTCCAGGTGCTCGCGCTGGATGCCGACCACTTCCGAGCGGCGCATGCCGGTTTCCCGGGCCACCGTCAGGATGGTGGGCAGCTCGCTGGAGCGGGTGGCCTGGATGATCCAGTCCAGTTCCTGGCGCGGGCATTGCTCTTCGGACAGGCCGCGCAGCGTGATGCGGTCGAACAGCCGGCGGTCGCGGGCATCGTCGATCGCCGGCCTGCGCACCAATTGAACCGGGTTCGCCAGCTGGTCGAAGCCCCAATCCTTGCGGATCACCGTGTAGACGTGGGACAGGAAGGCCATGCGCCGCACGACGGTGGCCGGCGCGCGGTCCTTCAGCCATTCGTCGCGCAACTCGGTCAAGTCCGAGCTGCGGATCCGGTCCACCGGCCGGATCGCCAGCCGGGTCGCTCGCCAGATGCGGGCTATGGACTGCTCTGATACGTGCCCCTTCTTCGTGGCTGAGACCTCTGCCAGGTAGCGATCGAGCGCATCGGCCAGGGTGGGCGCGGGTTTGCGGCGGGGCTGTCGGCGGGTCCAGGGCTTCATTGCAGGTTCGGAAATCAGAGTGGGATCAGGAGTGTAGGCGCCCCATTGGCGGGCGCGCGACGCGAGCGGGCGAGAGTTTCGCCCGGATCGCGCTTTTTTGCTTCCATGGCCGGCGCCTCCCTGCGCCCGGTCATGGGCGGGAGACAGGGATGCGGGGTGGTCAGAGGAGTAGCAAGGATATGGAACCGGGATCGACGGGGTTGGGCGGGTTTGCCGCGTTGAAGATTGCGCTGGCGTTCGGCATGCCGGCGGCCATGGCGGCGCTGATTGGCATGTTGCTGATGCCGCCGCGCAGCTCGCGCGAGTTCGTGGCGCGCACCGCCTGTACGGTGGTGAGTTCGTTCTTGTTCGGGCCTTTGCTGGCGATCGGGATGATCGCCTGGATGCCCGACATTGTTTCGTCCGCCTATTGGCTGGCCCAGCGCACGGGCCTGGGCGAGGACGGGCTGCTGGCCATGTTCTACGTGCTGGGGCCGTGCATGTTGCTGGCAGGGCTGCCGGCCTGGTGGGTGCTGGGCGCCTATCTGCGCCTGACGGCCAAGCTGCAGAACCAGGACCTGGTCGATTGGGCGGTCGAGATCCGGCGCAAGGCGCTGGGCTTGGGGCAGGGTACGGAGAAAGGAGGAAATCATGACGCTTGAACAAGTGATGCGGGACGCGATCCGGCCCGCGCTGGCCCTGCTACCGGCCGCCATGGACACGCCGCAGGCGCGCTGCATGCTGCTGGCGATCGGCCTGCAGGAAAGCCGTTTCGTGCATCGGCGGCAGATCGGTGGTCCGGCGCGCGGCTTCTGGCAGTTTGAACAAGGCGGCGGCGTGCGCGGCGTGCTGGCGCATCCGGCCAGCGCGGCGCTGGCGCGCCAGGTATGCCAGGTTCGCGGGGTGCCGCCGACGGCGCCGTCCGTGTACTCGCGCCTGGAACTGGACGATGTGCTGGCGGCCGCGTTTGCGCGGCTGCTGCTTTGGACCGATCCGGCGCGCCTGCCGCGCACGGGCGATGCCGATGCTGCCTGGGCGTTGTACTTGCGCACCTGGCGGCCGGGCAAACCCCATCGCCAGACCTGGGACGCGCTGCATGCCCAGGCGGCGCAAGCGACCGGGGAGTTGGAACATGCTTGAGTCATGGGTGAAGCGTAGCCTCGGCTGGATGGCGGCCTTGCTGGCGGGCCTGGCCGCCGTCGCCGGGGTGTATTGGAGGGGGCGGGCCCGGGGGCGCGAACAGGAGCGCGCCGACACCGAGGCCCGCCTCCAGGCCAGGGCCGGACAGGCCCGCAAGGAGGTGGAACATGTGCGTGAGAACGTGGCTCGCAGCGATGACGATGCCGTGGCTGCTCGGCTCAAGTCTGGCTGGGTGCGCGGTGGTCCCGAAGACCGGCGTTGAATATTGCGACCATGCCCGGCCGGTCTATTTTGGAGCCGCAGCCGAGGTCGATGCCACGCCGCCCGGTGTAAGAAGGCAGATTCTGGAACATAATGAAACGGTCGCGCGCCTCTGCGTTTTGAATTAAATTGGGGACGCGGTGTTTCATCCTATGCTGTTCCGTCATGGACAGGGTAGCCGCCGATACCGCCCGGCGAGGCGGTCAATCCGCTGCGGCGGACGCGGCACGGCAGGGACAGTTGCTGGCGCTCATTGTGTGATTGCGGGGTTTTGCAATAATTTCTGACTTTCTCGTTCGGTCATTTATTGGCCGGAACGAGGCATCGGGAGGCGCTATGGGGCGGGAAATGCGGTTCGGACAGCGCGCGTGGCGCAGGGCGCCGCGCGTTTCGAGTGCCATGGGTTCCTGACGATCATGACCGACGGCGAAAGCTTGGTCAGCGCGCGGGCGCGCCCGCCACGCCGGTACTCCATGCGCACCGGTCTGCTGCTGCTGGTGTTCGCCTGTATTTTCCCGGCGCTCGTGGTGGCCTCGTTGGCGGTGTACGAGAGCTACGTCATCCAGAAAGACCGCATATTCCGCGACACGATATTCCTGGCCCGCAATCTCACCGCGATTCTTGATCGCGAGTTGACGGCGGTCGAGGCTGGCATGCAGATGCTGGCGTCTTCGCCCGATCTGGTGGCGGGCGACCTGCCCGCGTTCCATCAGCGCGCCCGCGATGCGGTGCGCTTCCAGATCGCCGACAGTTACGTGCTGACTGACAGGGCGGGCCGGCAGGTCCTCAATACCCTGGTTCCCTACGGCACGGCGCTGCCGATGAGTCGGGTGCCGCGCGATCTGGACCGTGTGTTCCAGTCACGCGCGCCGGTGCTGAGCGGCCTGTTCACCGGCGCGGTCAGCGGCAGTCCCAGGATCGCGCTGGGCGTGCCCGTGCTGCGCGGCGAGGACGTGATCTACAGCCTGAACGTAGGCCTGTCGCCGGAGCGCATCGGTGCGGTGCTGGGCCGCCGCTCCTTGCCCGAAGGCTGGGTGGCCGCGGTGCTGGACAGTTCCGGCACGATCGTCGCGCGCACGCGCGATACGGCCAAGTTCGTGGGGCAGAAGGCAGTGCCGGCTTTGGCGCGCGCCGTCCAGGACGAGAGCGAGGGTTCGCTGGAGACCCTGACCAAGGAAGGCACGCCGGTCTACACGGCCTTCAGCCGTTCCGCCTTGTCGGGATGGACCGTCGCGGCCGGCGCGCCCATGACCCTGGTGACCACGGATCTCTATCGTTCGATCGCCTGGATCGCGCTCGGCACGCTGGCGGCCTTCGGGCTGGGCTTGTGGCTGGCCTTGAAACTCGCCAGCCGCCTGACGTCGGCCGTGCAGGGACTGGTCGGGCCGGCGCTGGCGCTCGGGGAAGGGCGGCCGGTGGAGGTGCCGCGCACCCATGTGAAGGAAGCGGTGGAAGTGGGGACAGCCTTGCAGCAGGCCTCGCGGATGTTGGCCCATGCTCAGCATCTGGCGCACTACGACCCACTGACCGGCTTGTGCAACCGCGTGCTGTTCGGCGAACTGGTGCTGCGTGAATTGGCCGTGGCGCAACGCAGCGGCGCTTCGTTCGCGATCCTGGCGATCGACCTGGACGGTTTCAAGGCCGTGAACGACATGCACGGGCACGCCGCCGGCGATACCGTGCTGAAAGAGGCCGCCGATCGGATGGCCAACGCCATTCGCGTCTCTGACGTGGCGGCGCGGCTGGGCGGCGATGAGTTCGCCATTCTGTTGCTGGCGGGCAACCGGGAAAGCGCCCAGGCCGTGGCCGAGGCGCTGGTGGAAAGCCTGTCGCTGCCCTATGCCAACGTCAAGGTCGCGGTGTCGGCCAGTGTGGGCATCGCCGTCTACCCGCAATCGGGCACGACCATGCTGCAGCTGCTCGAGCGCGCCGATGTGGCCTTGTACCAGGCCAAGGGGCTGGGCAAGCGCCGGGTCGCATCCGACGTGTGAGCGGTCGGGCGGGCGCCTGGCTGGCGCGGTCAATTGGTTAAACTGCCCGGCTTTGGCGTCCCGGTTGTTCGGGGGGCTGGCCGTCATGAGCGGCGCGCAGCAGGAAGTCGCAGTTGAAATCAGTCATTGGAATTGGCAGCAGCCGCAATGCCGCCACCTTGTCCGGCCTTGCGGCGGTGGCGCTGTGGGGCACCGTCGTCGGCTTGATCCGAGGTGTCAGCGAGAACTTCGGCCCAATCGGGGGAGCGGCGCTGATCTATACCGTCGGGTCGGTCCTGCTTCTTGCAATGCTGGGGTTCCCGCGCCTGGGCGCATTCCCGCGCCGTTATCTCATCGTCGGCAGCGCGCTGTTCGTGTCCTATGAAATCTGCCTGTCGCTGTCGCTGGGCTTCGCCGCCGATCGCGCGCAGGCCATCGAGCTGGGCATCGTCAACTATCTGTGGCCCTGTTTGACGGTGGTTTTCGCCATGCTGATCAACGGTCAGCGCGCCAGCGCCTGGGTGGTCCCGGGCATCGCGCTGTCGCTGTGCGGGATCGCCTGGGTGGTGGGCGGCTCGGCCGGCCTGTCGTGGGAGCGCAGCATCGCCAACGTTGCCAGCAACCCAGTGAGCTATGGCCTGGCTTTTTGCGGCGCGATCATCTGGGCCGTCTACTGCAACGTGACCAAGCGATATGCCGACGGCAAGAACGGCGTGGCCCTGTTCTTCATGTTGACGGCGGCGGCCTTGTGGGTCAAATACCTGTTGGCGGGCGAAGCGACGCTGCGTTTCGCCTGGCCGGCGATGCTGGAGCTGCTGGTCGCGGGCAGCGCCATGGCGGCGGGCTATGCCTTGTGGAACATCGGGGTGCTCAGAGGCAACCTGACGCTGCTGGCCACGGCTTCGTATTTCACGCCGGTGCTGTCCACGCTGTTTGCCGCGCTCTGGCTGTCCACGCGCTTGACCATGGCCTTCTGGCAAGGCGTGCTGATGGTCACGGCGGGGTCGCTGCTGTGCTGGGCGGCGACGCGCGGCCGGCCTGCGCGGGCAGGCTAGCCGCAAGGGGACAGCACACTAGCGGACCAGCGTCTGGGCGACGGCGTAGCCGATCGGAATGACCAGCAGCGACGCGAACAGCGCGCTGACGATCGTCGCCGAAATCTTGAGCCAGGGCTCGGGCCCCGCGCTTTGCACCGTCTGAACCATCAACGTGACGATACCCACAACCATCAAACAGCTCATTGCCACTGCGATGTAAGTCATGTTGTCTCCGTCTTCGCCTGATTGAAGGGCTACGGCATGCCGCTGGGCGGTCTTGTTGTTTGACTTGATTGTGCGCCTGCTTTCGCGGGCAGGGCCTTAGGGGTTGTACTGACGGGACGCGGGATCTGTGGCGTCCTGGCCGCGCAGCTTGCAGCAAAAACGCGTGCTTGAATCTGCGATCCCGGCTTGTGGATCCGCTGGCTGCCAGGATTTACGCGGGTTTCTTGATTTCGCCGCGCTGCGCAATCGGTTCGAGCGGCCGCAGGCGCGGGACTTTGCGTTACGATGATCCTCCCTTCTTGTCGACCCGTTTCGCGACATGTCACACAAACTCCGCCCAGGCACGCGCGCGACCCTGCAGGTCAGACAGCTGATGCCTGGCGAGTTCGCATGGATCATCACGCTGCTCGATCCCGATAGCGGCAACGTGCACAGCACGAATTATTCGGAACGGCGTTATGGCAGCCAGGACGAGGCGTCCTCGGCGGGCAAGTCCGCGGTGATGGCATATCTGTCGGACGCGGCGCCGCCGGCGGCGCGCGCTTGAACCCCGCCTGGCTCGCGTCGCAGTGATGAACGATCCCTCTACCGCTGCTTCGGAAAGCGGCGCGCTGGCGGTCTTGGGGGCGCTGGCGCCGTGGGTCTGGTCACGGGTCTGGTAAAACGGGCCTGGCCACGGTTCTTGGCGATGGTCCAGCAGCCCGGCGCGGCCCTCCTTCCGGGGGAGTAGCAGTCTTCCCGCGCACTTCGACGACCCTGGCATTCCTTCGCCGTTTTCGCTTGTGCTTACCCCACGGCGTGGCCGGGGCGGGCGGCAAGCACCGCACCGGCTGCGGTCACAGCGGCATCGGCGAGCCAAAAGCAAAAGGCCCGCAATTGCTTGCGGGCCTTGGTATTCCTTGGTGGCGCATCCCTGATTCGAACAGGGGACCTGCGGATTATGATTCCGTCGCTCTAACCGGCTGAGCTAATGCGCCATCTCGTTTGCTTTGTCGCGCCCCCTAGCGTTTTCACGCCGGGTTGCTGCGTCAGCAACGAAGAACGAAATTCTAGCACGAAAAAATTTGTCCATGCAATAGCCCGGAAAGAAATCGGCATGGATGCCAACCTGATTCCCTCCCCAGGCCCCAAGGCCTCAGGTCCGCAGGGGGCGGTACGTGTCGAATCCAGGCCGGCCTCAGGCGTCCCGCGCCAGCCGTATCCCGGAAAACTGCCAGCGCGCCTCGGGCGGGAAGAAATTGCGGTAACTGGCCCGGATGTGGCTGCGCGGCGTCACGCAGGAGCCACCGCGCAGCACGTACTGATTGCACATGAATTTGCCGTTGTATTCTCCCACCGCGCCGCTGTCCGGCCGGAAGCCGGGATAGGCTTCGTAGGCGCTGCTGGTCCACTCCCAGGCGTCGCCGTAGAGCTGGGCCGGACCCGACCAGCCTGGCCGGGCGGGCGCGGGCCGCGTATCCAGGTGGCCGCTTTCCAGCATGTTGGCGTGCCCGCCGGGGTTGCCGTCCGGTTGGCGGCGCGCGGCCGACTCCCATTCGGATTCGCGTGGCAGCCGGACCCGCGCCCAGCGGGCGTAGGCGTCGGCCTCGAAGTAGCTCACATGCGTGACGGGCGCCTGCAGCTCCAGTTCCTGCATGCCGTGCAACGTGAAGACTTGCCAGTCGTCGCGCTTCCCTTCCCAGTAGAGCGGTGCGCGCCAGCCCTCCGCGCAGACGCGGTCCCATCCCTGCGACAGCCACAGTTCCGGCCGCGAATAGCCGCCGTCGCGCATGAAGGCCAGGTATTCGTGCTGCGTCACGAGCCGGTTGGCCAGGTGGAAGCGGCCCAGCAGCGTGTCATGGGCCGGGCCTTCATTGTCGAAGGCGAAGCCGTTGCCGTCGTGGCCGATGCGGGTCACGCCACCCGCGTACTCGGTCCAGCCGGCCGGCGTGGCGGGCGGCAGGGCGGGGGCGCCGTTGGCCGCGTAGGCCGGCCTGAGCGGGTTGGCGTGCAGCAGGTGCTTGATGTCGGTGAGGATCAGTTCCTGGTGCTGCTGCTCGTGGTTGAGCCCCAGTTCCAGCAGGGCGTCGAAAGCCGCGTCGCCGGCCTGGCGGGCGATCAGCGCGTGCATGGCTTCGTCCACATGCTCGCGGTAGCGCAGTATCTCGGCCAGGTCCGGGCGCGTGAGCAGGCCGCGCTGCGGCCTCGGATGGCGCGCGCCGATGGCGTTGTAGTAGGAGTTGAACAGCATGCGGTAGCTGGGATGGAAGGCGCGATAGCCCGGCGAATGGCGGCTCAGCAGGAAGGTCTCGAAGAACCAGGTGGTGTGCGCCAGATGCCATTTGACGGGGCTGCAGTCCGGCATGGATTGCGCCTGGCAGTCTTCGGGGCTGAGCGGGGCGGCCAGGGCCGCCGTGGCCGCGCGCACAGCGTCGTAGCGGCCGGGCAAGCCGGCCGGACCGCTGCTTCCGGGGCGGGTCAGCAGGCAGGCAGAGTCCATGCATATCCTCCTGGGGGCGTTGATGGGGCCGAGGCCAGCCGGCCTCAGGCGCGGGCGAGGAAGACGGAAAACCAGCCGCGCGAGTCCGACCAATGGCGCACGTCGCGATAGCCGGCGCGTTCCAGCAGCTCCTGGAAGGCGTCGGGCGTGAATTTGTACGAGTTTTCCGTGTGGATGCGCTCGCCGGCCTGAAAGGCGCGTTCGCCGCCCGGCCAGCGCAGGCGCAAGGCGCGGCGCGCCTCCAGGTGCATTTCGATGCGCGAGCGCTCGGCGTTGTACAGGGCGACATGGCGCCAGTCCCCGACCTGGAAATCGCTGGCCAGCAGCGCGTTCACGTGCCGCAACAGGTTCAGGTTGAAGGCCGCCGTCAGTTGCAGCGCATCGTCGTAGGCGGGCTCGAGCACCTCGCGCGGCTTGACGCGGTCCACCCCGATCAGCAGGCCGCCGTCCGGACAGAGCCCGCGCACATGCCGCAACATGGCCAGCGCGTCATCGGGATTGAGGTTGCCGATGCTGGAGCCGGGATAGAAGAACAGGCGCCGTGCGGACGGAATGTCGGCGGGCAGGGACAGGCCCTGCGAGAAATCCTGTCCCAGCGGCGTCACCCGCAGCTCGGGATAGGCCGGGCGCAGGCGGCGCGCGGCGGTTTCCAGGTAGTCCGTGGAAATGTCGATGGGCACGTAGCGGCGCGGCCGCAGGACGGGGAACAGGCGCTCGGCCTTGGCGCAGTCGCCCGCGCCCAGGTCCAGCAGCGTGTCCACGGCGCCGGCGTGGCGCGCGATGGCGGCGCCGTGCGCGGCATGGATTTCGGCCTCGCAGCGCGTCGGGTAGTACTCGGGCAGTTGCGTGATGGCGGCGAACAGCGACGAGCCGAGCGCGTCGTAGAGGTACTTGGGGTCGATATGCGCCGGGCGGTCCAGCAGCCCGTGATGCAGTTCCAGCCGCTCGGCGCTCCAGCCCGGCGGTGGCGATAGCGGCGGCGCGGCCGCCAATCGTGCGGAAGGGGTAAGCATGCGTCCGGCTCCTGGTAGAGGCCGCTGAAGCGCAGCGCGGAACGCCCATTGTCGCGGCCCCACGGGGCCGGGTGTCAAGCGCCAAGCCCCTGAATGCAATGGACTTTTACCAAATCGGCTGTGCGCGCGCCCTGGGACGGGGCCGTGAAATATCGATTTACGGCTGGTTGCCAACGCTCGGGCGGGATCGGCGGCCGCTGGTCACAATGTAGGCGTGGACCAGGGCCGCGGGCCCCCGGCGGAGCCCGGGCGTCAGGCGCGCAGCCGCCGGACGCCGGTCCGCGCATCCGACGAACCAGAACAAGGAGCGACCATGAACAGAAAGTCCCAACGCGCTGAGATTGCCCTGCACCGCGCCCGCGTGAGCGACAGCTTCCAGGAACTGCTGGCCGGCACGGAAGATCTGCTGCGTTCGACGGCCACGTATACCGGCTCGGAGATCGAGGCCGCGCGCGAGCGGCTCAAGCGCCAGCTGGCCGAGGCCCGCGAATCGGCGGGAGAGTGGGAAACGGCGGCCCGCCAGCGCGCCCGCCGCGCTTCGGTCTACGCGGATGAGGTCGTGCACGAGCACGCCTGGAAATCGGCGGGCGTGGCCGCGCTGGTGGGGGTGCTGCTGGGATGCTGCCTGGCGTCGGGCGGCCGGCGCTGAACGGCCGCGGCGGGCGGCCCGCAGTGGGACGTCCGCCGTAGTACGCCGCCGCAGGAGCGCCTGCCGCCTTGCGGTGGCGGCGCCGGCACCGGCGGCGGGCGGATTCAGCTTGGCACTGCCTGCAATTCGTGCTTGCGGGCCAGCGCCGTCGTGAGGTCGTGCGTGGGCTGGAACGAGTTCGCCTGCGCCATGGCCCAGCCGGTCTGGAAGACCTGGTGGCGGAACTCGCCACGCAGCAATTCGCCGGGCGTCAGTTCCGGGAACAGCGCCGACAGCAGCCGGATCTCGCTGGAGGAAATGCGCCGCGCAATGTGATGCGGGCGCAGCTGGCCCGGATGCGTCAGGCCCGCTGCCGCCAGCAGCTCGGCCAGCGCGTGCAGCGTGTTGCGATGGAAGTTGGCCACGCGCTGCGCTTTGTCGGGCACGACCAGCGCGCGCTGGCGCAGCGGATCCTGCGTGGTGACGCCGGTGGGGCACTTGCCGGTGTGGCAGGCCTGGGCCTGGATGCAGCCGATGGCGAACATGAAGCCGCGCGCCGAGTTGCACCAGTCCGCGCCCATCGCCATCACGCGCGCCATGTCGAAGGCGGTGATGATCTTGCCCGACGCGCCCAGCTTGATGCGGTCGCGCAGGTTCACGCCGATCAGCGTGTTGTGGACCAGGCGCAGCGCTTCGCGCAGCGGCGTGCCGACGTGGTCGACGAACTCGACCGGGGCCGCGCCCGTGCCGCCCTCGGCGCCGTCCACCACGATGAAGTCCGGCGTGATGCCGGTTTCGAGCATGGCCTTGACGATGGCGAACCATTCCCAGGGATGGCCCACGCAGAACTTGAAGCCCACCGGCTTGCCGCCGGACAGCTCGCGCAACCGCGCCACGAACTTCATCAAGCCGATGGGCGTGTCGAAGGCCGAATGGGTGGCGGGCGAGTTGCAGTCCTGCCATGGCGCCACCCCGCGCGCCTCGGCGATCTCGGGCGTGACCTTGCCGGCCGGCAGGATGCCGCCGTGGCCCGGCTTGGCGCCTTGCGACAGCTTGATCTCGATCATCTTCACCTGCGGCGTACAGGCGTTCTTGACGAAGGCTTCCTCCGAGAACGCGCCGTGCTCGTCGCGGCAGCCGAAGTAGCCCGAGCCGATGTTCCACACCAGGCCGCCGCCCGGCTGCCGGTGATAGCGGCTGATGCCGCCTTCGCCCGTGTCGTGGGCGAAATCGCCCTGCCGCGCGCCTTCGTTCAGCGCCAGGATGGCATTGGCCGACAGCGCGCCAAAGCTCATGGCGGACACGTTGAAGGCCGACATCGAATACGGCTGTTTGCAGTCCGGCCCGCCGACGGTGACGCGGAAATCGGTGTCCTCGATGTGCGAGGGCGACATGGAATGGTTGATCCACTCATAGCGGTCGCCGTAGACGTCTTCCTGCGTGCCAAAGGGGCGCTTGTCGATCTCGCGCTTGGCGCGCTGGTAGACGATGGAACGCTGCGCGCGCGAGAAAGGCGCGGCCTGCGTGTCGTCTTCCAGGAAATACTGGCGGATCTCCGGACGGATGAACTCGAACAGGAATCGCAGGTTGCCCAGCACCGGGTAGTTGCGGCGGATGGCGTGGCGCGTCTGGATCAGGTCGTAGACGCCCAGCGCGGCCAGCAGCGCCAGCGGCACGGCGGCGCACAGCCACCAGGGCGAGGCGGTATAGGAAAGGACGGCCGTCGCGGCAGTGCCCAGCAAAGTCAACAGAAAGGCCGTGTAACGGCCGGCGATCCAGCGCATGTCCATCTCCGGGATTCGGGGTGGAGCTAACCATACACCAGCGCGGCGGCGACGTTGTCCCGCCGCGTGGAAAGAGTATCCCGCGATTGGGGTTTGCTCGGGGGGAGGGCGCGCGTCGCGCAGACCGCCGGGCAGCCGTTCTTGAATCGGCGTCGCAATGACAAAGCCCCCTGTTACAGGGGGCTTGAGGGGATGGCGCGTCAGCAGCTCGACGCAGGCGGCGTCTTTTCCACGGCCAGGCCGAACAGCGGACGCAGGCGCACGCCCAGCGCGCTGCCCAGGAAGGCGGCCGGCAGCCAGAGCCAGGCATGCAGGCTGCCCGACAGGATGCCGCTGAAGTAGGCGCCGATGTTGCAGCCGAAGGCCAGGCGCGAGCCGTAGCCCAGCAGCAGGCCGCCGATGACGGCGCCGGCCAGCGAGCGCGCCGGCACTTTCCAGACCGGCGCGAACTTGCCGGCGGCGCTGGCCGCGGCCAGCGCGCCCAGCATCAGGCCCAGGTCCATGACCGTGGTCACGTCCTGGCGCAGCGGCGCGGCCAGCGAGGCCTGCTTGCTCCAGTAGGTCCAGGCGGCCACGTCGCCGCCCAGCGCGTCCAGCGTCTTGGCGCCCCACAGCGCGAAGGCCGAGGTCACGCCCCAGGGGCGGCCGGCCAGCGCCAGGGTGGCGAAGTTCAGCGCGACCAGCGCCACGCCGCCCCAGATCAACGGCCAGGGGCCTTGCACCAGCGAACCCGGTCGCGCGGTGCGCGAGGCGAAGGAGATCACATGACCGTGGCGGCGCTTTTCCAGCGCGGTGGCGGCCCAGGCGATCAGCGCGAAGACGGCCAGGTTGGCGATCAGCGCGGGCGCCAGGCCCCAGCTCTTGACCAGCGAGGTCGGCGCCAGCGCCGGCAGCGCCGACCACCAGCCGAAGTTGGCCGTGGCGATGACCGAGCCGACGATGAAGAACAGCAGCGTGACCACCATGCGGGTATTGCCGCCGCCGACCGCGAACAGCGTGCCCGAGGCGCAGCCGCCGCCCAGCTGCATGCCGATGCCGAACAGGAAGGCGCCCAGCAGCACCGACACGCCCGGCGGCGAGACGAAGCCGGCCACCGGTTGGCCGAACAGCGAGCCTTGCGACAGCACGGGGAAGAACAGCAGCACGCCCAGGCCCAGCATGAACATCTGCGCGCGCAGGCCGGCGCCACGGCGGTCGGACACGAACACGCGCCAGGCCTGGGTGAAGCCGAAGGATGCGTGATACAGCGCCACGCCCAGCAACGCGCCGACGATCCATAGCGCGCCCTGGCGCCAGCTGACGCTCTGGTTCAGATAGACGGCGCCGGCGGCCACCAGCAGCAGCGCGATCCACAAGGGGGCGCGGTTGGCGCGGATGGGCGGCAAGGCCGAGGGCAGGGGCAGGGTGGAAGCGTTGGCGCTCATGGATGAGTCCCGGAGAAAAAGCGGAAAGCGGCACGTGGCCGCGCCTGGGGCGGCCGTCGTGAACCCGGAGGCGGCGTCGGTCTGTCGCCAAAGGCCACGAAAAACGGGCGCGTCAGCGCACCCGTGGAAAGGGCGTCAGTCTACGCGTTGGCGTAAATATCTCAAACCACAAATATGTGTTTGATAAATAACTAAAAGTAATAAACAAGTGATTAGAGCGCATGGGCTTGGCGACGGCGTTGCGTGGTCCGGGCTGCGCGCCAAGGGGATCCAGGCCGACGCCGGTCGTCCCGCCTCTTTCCCATCTGCGTCGCTATTCCAGGATCGCCGCGAAATCCTCGGCATAGCCCAGCAGCAGCACCTTGCTGGCCTGCACGGCCTGGGCCAGTTCGCGCCAGGCCGGCGCGGCCTCGCCCTGTTCGTCGTCCTGGACGTCGTACAGCTCGGTCAGGTCCGCCACCAGCCGCCGCGCCTCGTCGGCGCCGGGCGCTTGCGGGCGGATGAAGCCCAGCCATGCCGCGCCGATGCCGAAAAAGCGGTAGCCGTGCCGTTCTTCCAGGCGACGGATGATGGCGTGGTTCTGGAACACGTCCCAGTCGGCGGAAAAATAGCCGTTGACCATGCCGGCGATCAGCAGATTGTCTTCCGGCACGGGCACGCGCTGCACGTAGACGACCTGGTCGAGCACGCGCTGGGGATCCCGGTTCATCGCGGCCAGCGCGGCGATGTCGTCGGCGTTGACGTAGAGCGTGCCGGGCAGCGATTCCCAGGCCTGTTGCAGCTGCGGATCCTGAAGCTGGGCCACCACGTGCGCCAGCCGGCGCGACTCGTAGGCGCGCACGGACTCGGGATCGTCCAGGTCCAGGTCGTCGTAGTCGTAATCGAAGGTCAGGCGCTCGTCTTCCAACGCGTGGCCGCGGGTGTAGCAGCTCTGGTTCACATCGTCGAGCGTGCACAGGTAGCGGTATTGCGGCTCGGCGGCGCGCAGGCGCTCGGCGACCTGCAGCACCTGCTCCAGCGTCGGCGCGTCCGACAGCCGGCTCGCGCTGAAGCTGTCCACGGGCTGGAAGCTGTAGGTTTCGCGGTAGTCGACGAGGGTTTCCTGCATGGCGGCTCCTGTAGCGGTCCTGTCGCGGGCGATGGCGGGCGACGGCGGGGGCGGATGCGCGATGCTAGCATCGCGGCGCGTCATGCGCGCCGGCGCGAGCCGGCCCGCCGCCGGCCACGCCGGGATGGCTGGCCGCCTATTGCAGGCGCCAGGCCAGCGCCGCCAGCGTCAGCAGCAGCACCGGCAGCGTCAGCACCAGGCCGACGCGGAAGTAATAGCCCCAGGTGATGCGCAGGCCCTTGCGCGCCAGCACGTGCAGCCACAGCAGGGTGGCCAGGCTGCCGATCGGGGTGATCTTGGGCCCCAGGTCGCTGCCGATCACGTTGGCGTAGATCATGGCGTCCTTCACCGGACCCACGGCGCTGGTGTCGCCGATGGACAGCGCGCCCACCAGCACGGTGGGCAGGTTGTTCATGACCGATGACAGGAAGGCCGTCGCCAGCCCGGTGCCCATCGCCGCGCCCCACACGCCGTATTCCGCGCAGCGTTCCAGCACCTGGGTCAGGTAGGCGGTCAGGCCGGCGTTGCGCAGGCCGTACACCACCAGGTACATGCCCAGCGAGAACACCACGATATGCCAGGGCGCGCCGCGCATGACGCGTCGCGTGCCGACGATGTGCTGGCGGCCGGCGATCAGCAGCAGGCCCAGCGCGCCGGCGGCCGCGATGGCGCTGACCGGGATGCCCAACGGTTCCAGGATGAAGAAGCCCGCCAGCAGCAGCGCCAGCACGACCCAGCCGGCGCGGAACGTGACCGGGTCGCGCACGGCCGAGGCGGGGGCGGGCAGCTGGCTCACGTCGTAGCGCGGCGGGATGCTCTTGCGGAAGAACAGCAGCAGCACCGCCAGCGTGGACGCCACCGCCATCAGGTTCACCGGCACCATCACCGAGGCGTACTCGCCGAAGCCGATGCCGAAGAAGTCCGCCGACACGATGTTGACCAGGTTGGAGACGATCAGCGCGATGCTGCCGGTGTCGGCGATGAAGCCGGCGGCCATGACGAAGGCCAGCGAGGCGCCGGGGCCGAAGCCCAGCGCCAGCAGCATCTCCATGACGATGGGCGTGAGGATCAGCGCCGCGCCATCGTTGGCGAACAGCGCCGAGACCACGGCGCCCAGCAGCACGATCAGCACGAACAGCAGCCGGCCGCGACCGCCGCCCCAGCGCGCCACGTGCAGCGCCGACCATTCGAAGAAGCCCGCCTCGTCCAGGATCAGGCTGGTGATGATGATGGCGATGAAGGTCGCGGTGGCGTTCCAGACGATGCGCCAGACATCGGGGATGTCGCCGGGCTGCACCACGCCGGTGGCCAGCGCCAGGGCGGCGCCGATCAGCGCGCTCCAACCGATGGACAGGCCGCGCGGCTGCCAGATGACGAGGGTGATGGTCAGGATGAAGATCGCGGCGGCAAGCAGCATGGCAGGGCTTTCAGTTGAGACGTCAGTTGATGGGATGGGCGCTGATCCAGGCCACCAGCAGGCTGATGGTGAGCACCGAGGCCAGGGTCGAAACGAGGATGGCGCGCGAGGTCAGGCGGGCGTCGCGCCCGTACATGCGCGCCAGCATGAAGGGGCCGGTGCCGATGGGCAGCGCGCTCATCAGCACGGCGGTCCAGGCCCACAGCGGCGGCATGTCGAACACCAGGAAGGCCAGGGCCGCCGTGGCGGCCGGCTGCAGCAACAGCTTGCCCAGCACCAGCCGCAGCACGCCGGGGCCGGGGCTGGCCGTCTCGGTCCGCGCCAGGAACAGGCCGATGGCCACCAGCGCACAGGGGCTGGCCGAGGCGCCCAGCAGCGTCACGTAGCGGTCCAGCCCTTCGGGCAGCGCGATGCCGGTGGCGGCCCAGGCCAGGCCGGCCACGGGCGCGGCCAGCAGCGGGTTGCGCATCAGCGCCTGGCCGACCTTGAGCAGGGTGGCGCCCAGGCCGGGCGCCTGCTGGCGGTCCAGCTCGATCAGGGCGATGGCGCAGCCGAACAGGACGCTGGCCGTCAGCAGCGTGGCGAAGGCCGCCGGCGCCAGGCTTTCGGCGCCGAACAGGGCCACGCACAGCGGAATGCCCATGTACCCCGCGTTGGCGTAGGCGGCGGCCAGGCCTTCGATGCTGCGGTCGGTCAGGGCGCGCGCCGCGCGGCGGCGGCCGGCGAAACCGGCGACGAAGGTGATGGCGATGCCGCCTGCGAAGGCGCCGACGTAGCCCCAGTGCGTCATGGCGGCCAGATCGACCTGGGTCATGGCGCGGAACAGCAGCGCCGGCAGCGACAGATAGACCACGTAGCGGTTGAGCGCGTCGGTGGCGCCGCTGCCCAGGAGGTTCCAGCGGGCCGCCAGCCAGCCGGTCAGGATCAGCGCGAAGACCGGCAGGGCGGCGGTGATGACGGCGTTCATTGGGGGAAGACGTGGGCGGGGCGGCGCGAAGACGCCCATTCTACTTGGCCGCCGGAGGCCGTGCCCGTGCTACCTGGCGGCCGCCGGCCGCGCCCGCGTCACCAGCAGGATGCCCAGCGCCGCCAGCGCCATGCCCGGCCAGGCCAGCGCCGGGATGGCCTCGTCCAGCGCGGCATAGGCGATCACGGCGGAGCAGGGCGGCACCAGGAAGAACAGCGCGGACACGCGCGAGGCCTCGCCGTGACGCAGCATGGCCAGCAGCAGCGAGATGGCCACCAGCGAGTTGCCCACCACCAGATAGGCCAGCGAGCCGAACAGCGCCCCGGTCCATTCCACCCGCATGGGCTCGAGCCAGACCGCCAGCGGCGCCGTCACCAGGAGACCCACCGAATACTGCACCAGATTCGAGACGACGGGATGCGTGTCCGTCCCGTGGCGCTTTTCATACAGCGTGCCGCCGGTGATGCACAGCAGCGCCGCCACCGCGTAGGCCAGTCCCGCCGCCGATTGCAGGTCCACCGAGGCCTTGGCCACGATCACCAGGCCGGCGCCGAGCACGCCCAGCGTCAGCCCGGCCCAGCGCCGCGCATCGACGCGCTCGCGGGCGATGGCCGGAGCCAGCAGACCGACCAGGATGGGTTGCAGCGAGGTGATCAGGGCCACGCCGCCGGCCGAGATGCCGTGCGCCAGCGCCAGGTAGGTGAAGCCGAAGTAGCCGGCCTGCAGCAGCAGCCCCACCATGGCCAGATGCGTCCATGCGCGCGGGCTGGCCGGCATGGGCGGGCGCAGCGCTGGCAGCAGCGGCGCCAGCAGCGCGACGACGCAGGCATAGCGCAGCGCCAGGAAGGTCAGCGGGTCGGCGTGGGCCAGGCCGATCTTCAGCACGACGAAGCCGCTGGACCACAGCAGCAGGAACACGAGGGGCGCGGATTTCAACCAAAGCGGAGCAGGGGTGGGCATGGTGTCCGGTTCGTGGCGAAAGCAAGCCACGATGGTACGCCCATTTGGCTGAATAGTTGCAATTGCATCTATTCGCCGTTTTCCGCCGATCTGTTGTTTCCTGTCGATCCATTGCGTCAGGTCGCTGTTTTCTCCCGGTTCATTTGAGAGAATATGACTGGCAAGGCGGTCTCGCGCGCTGGGGCATTTTCCCGATGGCGGCCGTCCTTGGCATGGAAACCATGATCAGCCCGGGCAGCAAGGAAACACGCATGAAAGCCGCGACATCAAGCATACGCATCACTTTGGGAACCTGGGACCGCCTGCGCGAGGATGCGACCAGCGTGCGCCACGAGGTCTTCGTGGTCGAGCAGCGCGTGCCGGTCGAGGTCGAACTCGACGACGACGACGCGGTGTCGGTGCACGCGGTGGCCTACGATACGGACGGCACGGCGGTGGGCACCGGACGCCTGTTGCCCGACGGCCACATCGGCCGCATGGCCGTGCGCAAGCGCGCGCGCGGCCTGGGCGTGGGCGGGCAGATCCTGGACGCGCTGATCGGCCAGGGGCACGGCGACGGGCACCGCATGCTGGTGCTGCACGCGCAGACGCACGCCGCCGGTTTCTACGAAGCGCACGGGTTCCAGGTGGAAGGCGAGGAATTCATGGAAGCCGGCATCGCCCATGTGGTGATGACGCGCACGCTGGCCTAAAGGCTCGGCGGCTCGGCGGCCGGGCCCGGGAGCGGGCCGGGTGCGGGCCGGGTGCGCGGGGCGCGGGTCGGCCGGGTCAGGCGTCGGGCAGGCCCCAGGTGGCCCGCAGCGCGCTCACCACCGCGACCATGGCCGGGTCGGACTGCCGTTCGACGGCATGGATGAAGGACAGGCGCGCCGTGGCGGCACAGGTCCGCAAGCGCTTCAGTTCACCGCGCGCCTCGCCCATCTCGGCCAGTTCCTGGCGCAGCAGGCCGATGCCCACGCCCGCCGCCACCAGCGCGTGGATGACGGCTTCGTGGTCGGCTTCCATCACTTCCAGGCGCGGCGCGCCGATCTGCTGCTGGATCTCGCGCATCATGTCGAAATGGGCGCTGCGCGGACTCATCCGGATCCAGGGCAGCGCAAGCAGCGCGTCCGGGTCGGGATTGGCCGGCACATCCCAGGCGGCCGGCATCACCAGCTCGAACACCATGTTTTTCAGGGGCACTTCGGCGATGCCGGGCAGGCTGTTTCGACAGACCGAGATGGCCGCGTCGATTTCCGCGATGCGCAGCGCGTCGTAGAACCAGCTGATCCGCCCGACCTGCAGGTCGACCCGCAGACCGGGGTAGTCGCGCGCGAGCCGTTGCATCAGCGCGCCGACGCGCATCACGGCCGGGTCGTACATGGCCAGCCCGATGCGCAGCTGCCCGGCCACGGCGCCGCGCCGCGACTTGGCTGCGTTGACGAATTCGCCGAAGGCGTCGATCACCTTTTCCGCGCGCAGCTTGAGATCCTGTCCGGCGCCCGTCAGCGTCAGGGCCGTCGGCGTGCGCAGCAGCAGCTTCACGTCCAGCGCTTCCTCAAGGCTCTTGATCTGCCCGCTGACGGCGGGCTGCGTCAGGTGCAGGGCCTCGGCGGTCTTCGTGATGCTGCCCAGCCGGGCCACGGTGACGAAGGTGCGCAAGTGCTTGATGTCCATGGGCCGAGTCTTCCTGAGCGCGATCTGCGGGCGGACGCCGCGAGGGGTTGTGCAGGCTCCCCATTAGTGTGCCGGGCGGGCACAAGGCGGCGTTATACCCCCCATCAGAATATGCGATTTTACGGCGCGCATGACGGCGTTTAGCCTTGCTTTCACCGCGCATCCCGACATGCGCGGTCTCGCGGGCAAGGAGGGCGGCAGCGCGCAGTCATGTCCTCCCTGGCGGCCGTGCCGTTCATCCGGCGACGCGTCGCGATCCCTGCGGGCATATCGCATATTCAGGGGAAAACATGAGCCAGCAGCGCAGCACCGCGGCCTACAGCGCCGCCGCACGTCTTGAACGCCTGCCGATCAGCGGCTACCACCGCGTCATCTTCATCATCATCGCGGGCGCCTTCTTCTTCGATTCCATCGACCTGGGCATGATGACCTTCGTGCTGGGCTCCATCAAGCAGGAGTTCGGCCTGAGCACCGCGCAGGCGGGACTGCTGGCCAGCGCCAGCTTCCTGGGCATGGCGGCCGGCGCGGCGCTGTCCGGGCTGCTGGCCGACAGGTTCGGCCGCAAGCCGGTGTTCCAGGTGAGCATGATCATCTGGGGCGTGGCCAGCTACCTGTGCTCCACCGCCGCCAGCGCCCAGGAACTGATCTTCTACCGCGTGCTGCTGGGCCTGGGCATGGGCATGGAATTTCCCATCGCCCAGACCATCCTGTCCGAGTTCACGCCCACCCGCCAGCGCGGCCGCTACATCGCCCTGATGGACGGCTTCTGGCCGCTGGGTTTCATCACCGCCGGCCTGATTGCCTACTACCTGCTGTCGGTGGCGGACTGGCGCACCGTCTTCGTGGTGCTGGCGATTCCGGCAGCCTTCCTGCTGGTGGTGCGGCGCTACGTGCCGGAATCGCCGCGCTGGCTGGAGCACGCCGGCCGCCACGACGAGGCCGAGCGCGTCCTGAGCGACATCGAGGCCAGGGTCAGCAGGAGCCTGGGCGTGCGGACGCTGCCGGAGCCGGTCGAGATCCATGCCGCCGCGCCGGAAAAGCGCGGCGCGCTGGGCCTGCTGTTCTCGGCGCAGTACCGCAGCCGCACCATCATGGTGTGGGGCCTGTGGTTCTTCGCGCTGCTGGGTTTTTACGGGTTGACCACCTGGCTGGGGGCGCTGCTGCAGCAGGCCGGCTTCGCCGTGACCAAGTCCGTGATGTACACGGTGCTGATCTCGCTGGGCGGCATTCCCGGCTTTCTCTGCGCCGCCTGGCTGGTCGAGAAATGGGGGCGTAAGCCCACCTGCATCGCCGCGCTGCTGGGCGGCGCGCTGGCCGTGTACGCCTACGGCCAGACCGCGATCCTGGCGGGCAGCGAGACGCCGCTGATCGTCTCCGGCCTGATCATGCAGTTCTTCCTGTTCGGCATGTGGGCGGTGCTGTACGCCTACACGCCCGAACTCTATTCGACCGGCGCGCGCGCGACCGGATCGGGGTTCGCGTCGGCCGTGGGGCGGGTGGGATCGCTGCTGGGCCCGTACCTGGTGGGCGTGGTGCTGCCGAACTGGGGGCAGGGCGGCGTGTTCACGGTCGGGGCGGGCTGTTTCTTCGTCGCCGCGCTGCTGGTCTATGTGCTGGGCGTGGAAACGCGCGGCATCTCGCTGGAAGAACTGTCGGCGCGCCAGCCCGAGCCGTCCGCGCGGGCGGTGAGCGTGCCGCGCACACGCTGAGCAAGGAGCATGCATGAACACACCGCATATGAACGCAGCACTCAAAGACGCACCGCATATGAACGCGCTGCATCAACGCAGCATCGTCATCGACGGCCTGATCATCGCCAAGTGGGACCGCTCGATCTTCGAGGACATGCGGCGCGGCGGGCTCAGCGCGGCCAGCTGCACGGTCTCGGTCTGGGAAGGGTTCCAGGACACGGTCGCCAACATCGCCGACATGAAGGCGCTGATTCGCGACTGCCAGGATCTGGCCATCCTGGTGCGCACGGCCGAGGATATCCCGCGGGCCAAGCGCGAGGGCAAGGTCGGCGTCATCCTGAGCTTCCAGAACGCCCATGCCTGCGAGGATCACCTGGGCCATGTCGAGGCCTTCGCCGACATGGGCGTGCGCGTGATCCAGCTTTGCTACAACACCCAGAACCTGGTCGGCACCGGCTGCTACGAGCGCGACGGCGGCCTGTCGGGCTACGGGCAGGAGCTGATCCGGGAAATGAACCGCGTCGGCATCATGGTGGACCTGTCCCATGTCGGCGGCCGGACCTCGCGCGAGGCAATCCTGGCCTCCACCCGGCCGGTCTGCTATTCGCACTGCGCGCCGCTGGGCCTGAAGGAGCATCCGCGCAACAAGTCCGACGACGAGCTGCGCTTCATCGCCGACCATGGCGGCTTCGTCGGCGTCACCATGTTCCCGCCCTTCCTGCGGCGCGGGGTCGAGGCGACGGTCGACGACTATGTGGAAGCCATCGGCTACACCATCGACCGGGTCGGCGAAGACTGCGTGGGCGTGGGCACGGACTTCACCCAGGGCTACGACAAGGGCTTTTTCGACTGGATCACGCACGACAAGGGGCGCTACCGCAGGCTCACGGACTTCGGTCCCATCCTGAACCCGGAGGGCATTCGCACCATCGGCGAATTTCCCAACCTGACCGACGCCATGGCGCGCGCGGGCTGGCCCGAATCGCGCATCGAAAAAGTCATCGGCGCGAATTGGCTGCGCGTGTTCGGCGAAGTCTGGGCGACCTGATCCCGTTCATTCCGGAGACACATATGCATCCGCAAGTTCCCATCGACGTTGACGAGAAGACCGGCGTCTGGACCACCGACGCCTTGCCCATGCTCTACGTGCCGCGCCACTTCCTGGTCAACAACCACGAGGCGGTGGAGCAGGCGCTGGGGCGCGAGGCCTATGCCGCCATCCTCTATGCGGCAGGCCACAAGTCGGCGTACTACTGGTGCGACCGCGAAGCCCGGCAGCACGGCATACGCGGGGTCGATGTCTTCGCCCACTATCTGACCCGGATCTCGCAGCGCGGCTGGGGGCAGTTCTCCATCGCCGGCATCGACCCGGAGCGGGCCACGGCCGACATCGAGCTGCGCCATTCCGCCTTCGTGCTCCAGGCTCACGAAGGGGAGGGCAAGCGCTGCCATATGTTCGCGGGCTGGTTCGCCGGCGCCATGGATTGGGTGTCGCTCGATGCGGGCTCCACGCTGCGCGCCCGTTGCCATGAGGCTGTGTGCGCCGGCGAGCATGGACCGGAACACGCCTGCGTGTTCGACGTCCGGCCCATGTGAGCGAGACGGCCGCGCGGGACCGATCCATGCGCGCGGGCGTCATCCCGGGTAGTCGCGCCAACCCCGGGGCCGGCGGCGACTGCCCGGCCTGCCGGCGGCTACAGCACCACCGTCCGGTTGTCGTTGATGAAGACGCGGCGTTCGAGATACAGCCGCACGGCCCGCGCCAGCGCCACGCATTCCATGTCGCGTCCTGCGGCGAGCAACTGCGCGGGGTCGTAGCTGTGGTCCACGCGGTCCACCATCTGTTCGATGATGGGGCCTTCGTCCAGATCCCCGGTCACGAAGTGCGCGGTGGCCCCGATCAGTTTGACGCCGCGTTCGAAGGCCTGGTGATAGGGGCGCGCGCCCTTGAAGCCGGGCAGGAACGAATGGTGGATGTTGATGGCCCGGCCCGCCAGCCGCGCCGTGGCGTCGGGCGACAGCACCTGCATGTAGCGCGCCAGCACCACCAGGTCCGCGCCGCTGTCCTCCACCAGCCGCAGCAGCCGGGCCTCCTGTTCGGGCTTGGTCTGCGGCGTGACGGGAAGGTGGTGGAAGGCGATCGCGTGTTCCCGCGCCAGGGGGAGCAGGTCGGGGTGGTTGGACACGATGGCGGCGATGTCCATGCGCAGCTCGTCCATGCGCCAGCGGAACAGCAGGTCCGCCAGGCAGTGGTCCAGCCTGGACACCATGATGATCACCTTGGGCCGCCGCGTCAGGTCGTACACCTGCCAGGACATGTCGAAGCGCGCCGCGATGTCGGCGAAATCGCGCTTCAAGGCATCCAGTTCCAGCGGCTGCGCCGCCACGCCGTGAAAGATGCAGCGCAGGAAGAAGCGCTGCTTGCTCTTGTCGTCGAAGACCGCCAGTTCATCGACATAGCCGCCGCGCCGGTCCAGGAACCCGACCACGGCGGCGACCTGTCCTGGTTCGCTGGGGCAGGTCAGGGTCAGGCAGAACGGGTGGGGCGTAGGGGTATGGGCGTCCTGGGCGTGCATGGCGGAGGTCCTCTGGCTGGCGACTCAGGCGGCGTCCTGGGCGGGCGCGCCGTACACGGGGTAGCGGCGGCACAGCGCCTGCACTTCATCCGCGACCGTGGCGATGATGGCGGGATTCTGATGATCGTCGAGCACGTCGCAGATCCAGTCCGCCACGTCGCGGACTTCGGCCTCGCCGAAGCCGCGCGAGGTCACGGCTGGCGTGCCGATACGGATGCCGCTGGTGACGAAGGGCGGCTGGGGGTCGTTCGGGACGGCGTTCTTGTTCACGGTGATGCCGGCCTGGCCCAGGGCCGCGTCGGCGTCCTTGCCGGTCAGGGACTTGCCCGTCAGGTCCACCAGCAGCAGGTGGTTGTCGGTGCCGCCGGACACGATCTTGTAGCCCCGGTCCTGGAAGGTGGCGGCCATGGCGCGCGCGTTCGCCAGCACCTGACGCTGGTAGCCGGCGAAATCCGCCTGCTGCGCCTCCTTGAACGCCACCGCCTTGGCCGCGATCACGTGCATCAGCGGGCCGCCCTGGATGCCGGGGAACACCATCGAGGCGATCTTCTTTTCGATATCCGGATTGGCGCGGCCCATGATGAGACCGCCGCGCGGACCCCGGAGCGTCTTGTGCGTGGTGGTGGTGACGATGTCCGCGTAAGGCACCGGATTGGGATACAGCCCGGCCGCGACCAGGCCGGCCACGTGCGCGATGTCGACGAACAGCCAGGCGCCGACGCTGTCGGCGATCGCGCGCAGCCGGGGGAAATCCAGGTGGCGCGAATAGGCGGAAAAACCGGCCACCAGCATGCGCGGGCGATGCTCCTGCGCCAGCCGGAACAGCGCGTCATAGTCGATCAGGCCCTCGGCGTCGACGCCGTACTGCACGGCCTGGTAGAGCTTGCCCGAGAAATTCACCTTGGCCCCGTGCGTCAGGTGGCCGCCATGCGCCAGGCTCATGCCCGCCACCGTGTCGCCGGGCGTCAGCAGGGCCTGGTAGACCGCCGCGTTGGCCTGCGAGCCGGAATGCGGCTGCACGTTGGCCCAGTCGGCGCCGAACAACGCGCAGGCGCGCTCGATGGCCAGCCGCTCCACCTCGTCCACATGCTCGCAGCCGCCGTAGTAGCGCTTGCCGGGATAGCCTTCCGCATACTTGTTCGTCAATGCCGATCCCTGCGCCTGCAGCACGCGCGGGCTGGCGTAATTCTCGGAGGCGATCAGTTCGATGTGGTCTTCCTGGCGGCGGGTTTCGGCGCGCATCGCCGCCCACAGCGCCGGATCGAAATCTTCTATGTTCATGCGGGTCGAGAACATGGGACCGTTCCTTGCAGGGAAGTGAGGGGAAAGTGGCCGCGCGCGCTGTCGTCGCGCGATGCGGCGGACTGGACGCAGTACAGCATCGCGGCCCGGCGCGCGACTAGAACGGAACCGCCTCGGCGACGGCATATTCGCGCCAGCCGCGAACTGCCCCTGGCGCCGCATCTCTGGAATAATGGCTCGGCGGCGCCGTCGAGCCGCCACGCACGCTGCCGCACCGTACAAGGGATTCCCGCCACGCCATGAACGCTCCCGACGCGCAGGACGGCGCGCCCGTCCGCTTCGGCATCATCCTGCTGCCGGACTTCACCTTGACGGCCTTTTCGGGGCTGGTGGACGTGCTGCGCCTGGCGAGCGACGAGGGCGACAACAGCCGCCCGCGCCGCTGCTCCTGGGAAATACTGGGAGAGAATCCGCAACCGGTGCGGGCGAGCTGCGGCGTGCAGATCGCGCCCTGGAGCCTGTTCGGCCGTCCCGATGCCTACGACTATCTGGTCGTGGTGGGCGGACTGTTGCGCGCGACGCCCGAAATCAGCAAGACGACGCTGGATTTCATCCACGCGGCGGGCGGTTCGCGCACGACGCTGGTGGGGGTGTGCACCGGCGCCTTCGCGCTGATGCGCGCCGGCGTGCTGGACGGGCACCGGGTCTGCGTCAGCTGGTTCCACTACTGGGACTTCCTGGAGCAATTCCCGCAGGCCGACGCCAATCTGCTGGTGGCCGACCGGCTCTACGTCGAGGACCGCCGCCGCATCACCTGCTCGGGCGGTCGCGCTTCGATTGACGTGGGGGCGGCGATCCTGGCGCGCCATGTCCCGCCGGCCGCCGTGCAGAAGGCGCTGCGCATCCTGCAGGTCGACGAACCCGGGCGCTACAACGCGCCGCAGCCGCAGCCGCATCTGCCCGGGGCCGCGCCGTCCAGCCATCCCAAGGTCAGGCGCGCCATCCTGCTCATGGAGCAGCACCTGAGTCAGGCGCTGACGGTGGAAGCGTTGGCGAAGAAACTCGACATGTCGGTGCGGCAGCTTGAGCGCCTGTTCAAGGAAGACACCGGCAAGTCGCCCCAGGCCTACGCGCGCGCGATGCGCCTGGGCGTGGCCGCCTGGATGCTGCGGCAATCCGGCAAGACCGTCGCCGCCATCGCGTCGGCCTGCGGGTTCTCGGATGCGTCCCACATGGGGCGCGAATTCCGCCAGGCCTACGGCGTGCCGCCGGGCGTCTATCGCGCGGGCGGCCGGCAGGAAGCGGCCACGCAGGCGGCGGGCGCGGCTCCGGCTGATGGGGCCGATTACGCGGAGCTGTTTCCCAACCGCTCGCAGTTTTACTAGGGCAGGTCAGCGCCGGCAAGGGCACGCCGGCAAGGGCTGGGCTCCGATGCCGGCCGGCAGTCGGCCGGCACGGGCCACTCGCGGCGGCCCCGAGCCCTTGCCGATGCGGCGAGCGCTGGCGGGCCGATCCCTGCGCGATGCCGCATTTGTTCTATCTGCCGCTTGCGCCCTTTGATGTACTGGCGTCCAACGCCGTCCGCACCCCGTGGACGCAGGAACCGCCAGATGAACGTCAGCGCCTTCGACCTGTTCAAGATCGGCATCGGACCCTCCAGCTCGCACACGGTGGGTCCGATGATCGCCGCCAGCCGTTTCGCCGCGCGCCTGGCGCGGACGGGCGCGCTGGCCGCCGTGCGCGGCGTGCGGGTCGAGCTGTACGGCTCGCTGGGCGCGACCGGCAAGGGGCACGGGACCGACAAGGCCGTGATGCTGGGCCTGGAAGGCTGCCTGCCCGACCGCATCGACCCGGACGAGGTCGAGCCGCGCCTGGCGCGGATCCGCCAGGGGCTGTGCCTGGCGCTCGCCGGGACCAACGTCATCGATTTCGAGGAAAAGGCGCATCTGTTCTATTTCCGCCGCCTGCTGGGCGCGGTCCAGGCCGGCGCGCATTCCAATGGCATGCGGTTCCTGGCCGTCGACGGGCAGGGCGGACCGCTGGCGGAGGGCATCTATTACTCGATCGGCGGCGGCTTCGTGGTCGATGGCCAGGGTGGAAAGGGGGACGACGCCGTTGCGCCCGCCGGCCTGCCGCATCCGTTTCGCACCGGCGCCGACCTGCTGGGCGCCTGCCGCGCAAGCGGGCTGTCCATCGCCCAGGTGGTGCTGCGCAACGAGTGCGCGCGGCGAACGCCGTCGGCGGTGCGCGCCGGCCTGCTGGACATCTGGTCGGCCATGAGCGCCTGCGTCGAGCGCGGCTGCCGCATGGAGGGCGAGCTGCCCGGCCCCTTGCGCGTCAAGCGCCGCGCGCCCGAGCTGCGCCGCCAGCTGCGCGCCCGGTCCGAGGAATCGCTGCGCGATCCGCTCGCCATGCTGGATTGGGTCAACCTGTACGCCATGGCCGTCAACGAAGAGAACGCCGCCGGCGGCCGCGTGGTCACCGCGCCGACCAACGGCGCGGCCGGCGTGATCCCGGCGGTGCTGCATTACTACGCGCGCTTCGTGCCGGGCGCGAATGACGACGGCATCGTCGATTTCCTGCTGACCGCCGCCGCCATCGGCGCCATCTACAAGGAAACCGCGTCGATCTCGGGCGCCGAGGTCGGCTGCCAGGGCGAGGTCGGGGTGGCCTGCTCCATGGCCGCGGCGGCGCTGGCGGCGGTGATGGGCGGCACGCCCGAGCAGGTCGAGAACGCGGCCGAGATCGGCATGGAGCACAACCTGGGCATGACCTGCGACCCGGTCGGCGGACGCGTGCAGATTCCCTGCATCGAGCGCAACGCCATGGGCGCGATCAAGGCCATCAACGCCTCGCGCATGGCGCTCAAGGGCGCCGGCCAGCACTACGTGCCGCTGGACGCCGTCATCAAGACCATGCGCGAGACGGGAGCCGACATGAAGACCAAATACAAGGAGACGTCGCGCGGCGGCCTGGCCGTGAACGTCGTCGAATGCTGAGGGA
This sequence comes from Achromobacter sp. 413638, assembly GCF_043119405.1. Taxonomy (NCBI): domain Bacteria; kingdom Pseudomonadati; phylum Pseudomonadota; class Betaproteobacteria; order Burkholderiales; family Alcaligenaceae; genus Achromobacter; species Achromobacter sp. 413638. The sequence continues at coordinate 31,380 of NZ_JBICCO010000036.1, read as the reverse complement.
GTCCGGGACATGAGCCGTTATTCCATTTTCAGCCTGTTGCGCAACGGGCTGTCCTATCACCAGAACTGGCAGCGCCAGTGGAAGAGTCCGGCGCCGCGCGCCGCCTACGACGTGGTCATCGTCGGCGGCGGCGGCCATGGCCTGGCCACCGCCTATTACCTGGCCAAGGAGCACGGCATCACCAACGTGGCCGTGCTGGAAAAGGGCTGGATCGGGGGCGGCAACACGGCCCGCAACACCACCATCGTGCGTTCCAATTACCTGTGGGACGAATCGGCCGCGCTCTATGAAAAGGCGATGAAGCTGTGGGAAGGGCTGTCGCAGGACCTGAACTACAACGTGATGTTCAGCCAGCGCGGCGTGATGAACCTGGCGCACACCCTGCAGGACGTGCGCGACACCCAGCGGCGCGTGAACGCCAACCGGCTCAACGGCATCGACGCCGAGTTCCTCACGCCCGCCCAGGTCCAGGAAATCGAACCCGCCATCAACCTGGACAGCCGCTACCCGGTGCTGGGCGCGTCGATCCAGCGGCGCGCGGGCGTGGCCCGGCATGACGCGGTGGCCTGGGGCTACGCGCGCGGCGCCGACCGCGCCGGCGTCCACATCATCCAGAACTGCCAGGTGACCGGCATCCGCCGCGAGGGCGGGGCGGTGGTCGGCGTCGAGACCACGCAGGGCTACATCAAGGCCGCCAAGGTCGCCGTGGTGGCCGCCGGCAACACCACCACGCTCGCCGACATGGCCGGCGTGCGCCTGCCACTGGAAAGCCATCCGTTGCAGGCGCTGGTATCCGAGCCGCTCAAGCCGGTGCTCAACTCCGTGATCATGTCCAACGCCGTCCATGCCTACATCAGCCAGTCGGACAAGGGCGATCTGGTCATCGGCGCGGGCATCGACCAGTACACCGGCTTCGGGCAGCGCGGCAGCTTCCAGATCATCGAGGGCACGCTGGGCGCGATCGTGGAAATGTTCCCCGCCTTCTCGCGCGTGCGCATGAACCGCCAGTGGGGCGGCATCGTCGACGTGTCGCCCGACGCCTGCCCCATCATCAGCAAGACCCCGGTCCAGGGGCTGTACTTCAACTGTGGCTGGGGCACGGGCGGCTTCAAGGCCACGCCGGGATCGGGCTGGGTGTACGCCCACACCATCGCGCGCGACGCGCCCCATCCGCTGAACGCGCCGTTCTCGCTGGACCGCTTCTATACCGGCCACCTGATCGACGAGCACGGCGCCGCCGCCGTCGCGCACTGAACCCTGCCTGGAGAGCTGCATGCTGCTGATCGAATGTCCTTACTGCGGCCCGCGCGCGGAGTCCGAATTCTCCTGCGGCGGCGAGGCCGACATCGCGCGCCCGCTGCATCCCGAACAACTCACCGACCGTGAATGGGGCGACTACCTGTTCATGCGCAGGAATCCCCGTGGCCCGCATCGCGAGCAGTGGGTGCACGCGCAGGGCTGTCGCCGCTGGTTCAAGGTGCTGCGCGATACCGTCAGCTACCAGATCCTGGGTTATGAGACCTTCGCCCCGGGCGCGTCCGCCGCCGGGGCCGATGCCGCTGGGGCTGATGCCGCCGGGCAGGGAGGCGCGCAATGAAACAGGTCGACCGAATGGAGGCAGGGGGGCGCATCGACCGTTCCCAGCCCCTGCATTTCACGTTCAACGGCGTGGCGTACCAGGGCTACCCGGGCGACACGCTGGCCTCGGCGCTGTTGGCCAATGGCCTGCGTTTCGTCGCCCGCAGCTTCAAGTACCACCGCCCGCGCGGCATCGTCGCGGCGGGGGTGGAGGAACCCAACGCCGTTGTGCAGCTCGAAGCCGGGCCATACAGCGTGCCGAATGCGCGCGCCACCGAGATCGAGCTGTACCAGGGCCTGGCGGCGTCCAGCGTGAATGCGGAACCGTCGCTGGAGCGCGACCGCCTGACCATCAACCAGCGGCTGGCGCGCTTCCTGCCCGCCGGCTTCTATTACAAGACCTTCATGTGGCCGCGCCGCCTGTGGCCCCGTTACGAGGCCAGGATCCGCGCGGCCGCCGGCCTGGGCAGCGCGCCGGATGCCCGCGATGCCGAGCGCTACGACAAGCGCTACGCCCATTGCGATGTGCTGGTGGTGGGCGGCGGACCGGCGGGATTGGCGGCCGCCGACGCGGCAGCCGCGACCGGCGCGCGTGTGATCCTGGTGGACGAGCAGCGCGAGCTGGGCGGCAGCCTGCTGTCCTGCCCGGCCGAGATCGACGGCGAGCCGGCATTGCGCTGGGCCGGGCGCATCGAGGCGGGCCTGCGCCAGCGGCCTGATGTCCGGATCCTGACGCGCGGCACGGCCTTCGGCTACCAGGACCACAACCTGGTGACCGTCGCCCAGCGGCTGACCGATCATCTGCCGGTGCGGATGCGCGCGGGTTCGCGCGAGCTGCTGTGGAAGATCCGGGCCGGACGGGTGATCCTGGCGACCGGCGCGCACGAGCGTCCGCTGGTGTTCGGCAACAACGACCTGCCTGGCGTGATGCTGGCCTCGGCCGTGTCGGCCTATATCCATCGTTATGGCGTGCTGCCCGGGCGCGATGCGGTGCTGTTCACCAACAATGACCGCGCCTATCAGGCGGCCATCGATCTGGCCGATTGCGGCGCCCGGGTCGTCGTGGTGGATGCCCGCGCCCCGGTCGACGGCATCCTGCCGGACGCCGCCAGGCGCCTGGGCGTGACCGTGATGGCCGGCGCCGTCGTGATGGCCGCGCACGGCAAGCGGCGGGTCGCGTCCGTCGATGTGCACGCGTATGCCAAGGGCCAGTCCGGCGGGCGCGTCGCGACCTTGCCATGCGATCTGCTGGCGATGTCGGGCGGCCTGAGCCCGGTGCTGCACCTGCACGCGCAATCCGGCGGCAAGCCGCAGTGGCTGGAGCGCAAGGCCTGCTTCGTGCCCGGCAAGAGCGTGCAGGCCGAGGCCAGCGTGGGGGCTGCGGCCGGCGAGTTCGACCTGTGTCTCGCGCTGGCGCAGGCAACCCGCGCTGGCGCCGAAGCCGCCAGCGCCGCCGGCTTCTCCGTCTCGACGGCGCTGCCCGTTCCCCGGGCGGCGTCCACCGCCGAGGACGCGCTGATGCCGCTGTGGCTGGCGGGCGGTCCGGACGCGGCCGCGCGCGGCCCCAAGCAGTTCGTCGACTTCCAGAACGACGTGGCGGCGTCCGACATCCTGCTGGCCGCGCGCGAGGGCTTCGAATCCGTCGAGCACGTCAAGCGCTATACGGCGATGGGCTTCGGCACGGACCAGGGCAAGCTCGGCAACATCAACGGCATGGCCATCCTGGCGCAGGCCCTGGGCAAGTCCATCCCCGAGACTGGCACCACCACCTACCGGCCGAACTACACGCCGGTCTCGTTCGGCGCCTTCGCCGGACGCGAGCTGGGCGAGTTCCTCGATCCGGTGCGCAAGACCTGCCTGCACGAATGGCACGCCGGGCGCGGCGCGCTGTTCGAGGACGTGGGCAACTGGAAGCGGCCCTGGTACTACCCGCGGCGGGGCGAGGACCTGCACGCCGCCGTGCGCCGGGAATGCCTGGCGGTGCGCAACGGCGTCGGCATCCTGGACGCGTCCACGCTGGGCAAGATCGATATCCAGGGACCGGACGCGGTGGCCCTGCTGAACTGGATGTACACCAATCCCTGGGGCAAGCTCGAGATCGGCAAATGCCGCTACGGGCTGATGCTGGACGAGAACGGCATGGTGTTCGACGATGGCGTCACGACAAGGCTGGGCGAGCATCACTTCATGATGACCACCACCACGGGCGGCGCGGCGCGCGTGCTGTCCTGGATGGAGCGCTGGCTGCAGACCGAATGGCCGCAGCTGAAAGTCCGGCTGGCCTCGGTGACCGATCATTGGGCCACCTTCGCGGTCGCCGGTCCGAAAAGCCGCGCGGTGCTGCGCAAGGTCTGCGGCGACATCGATTTCTCGAACGAGGCGTTTCCCTTCATGAGCTATCGGGACGGCCTGGCCGCCGGCGTTCCGGCGCGCGTGATGCGGATCAGCTTTTCCGGCGAGCGCGCCTACGAGGTGAACGTGCCCGCGAATGCCGGCCGCGCGGTCTGGGAGGCCCTGATGGCGGCGGGCGAGGAATTCGGCATCACGCCCTACGGCACCGAGACCATGCACGTGCTGCGCGCGGAGAAGGGCTACATCATCGTCGGGCAGGACACCGACGGCTCGGTCACGCCGCAGGACCTGGGCATGGGCGGGCTGGTGGCCAAGACCAAGGATTGCCTGGGCAAGCGCTCGCTGGCGCGCTCGGATACGGCCAAGCCGGGGCGCAAGCAGTTCGTGGGCCTCCTGACCGAGGACGCGCAGCGCGTGCTGCCCGAAGGGGCGCAGATCGTCGAACGCGATCTGCGCGTGACGCCGGGCGAGCCCACGCCCATGATCGGACATGTGACGTCCAGCTACTACAGTCCCATCCTGCGCCGTTCGATCGCGCTGGCGCTGGTGCGGGGCGGCCTGGACCGGATGGGCGAACGCGTCGAAGTGTCGCTGGCCGATGGTCGCGGCGCGATCGCCGTCATCGCCAGCCCGGTTTTCTACGATGCCCAAGGGGAGCGACAGCATGCGGAGTGAAACGGATATGGTGGCGGCCGCCGGCACGGCGCGCGGCGGCGCGGGGGGCCTGATGCTGGAGTCGCCGCTCGTCGGCGTGGCGGATCTGCTGCGGGCGCAAGAAGGGGCGTCAACCCGATTCGCGTTGCGCGAACGCGCGTTTCTCGATCTGGTGAACGTCAGGGGCGAGCCCTCCGACGCTGCCTTCGTCGAGGCCGTCGCCGCCGTGGCGGGCCTGCGCCTGCCAGCCGAACCCAATACCGTGGCGCGCGGCGAACGTTACGACGCGCTATGGCTGGGGCCGGACGAATGGCTGCTGCGTTCGGTCGAGCCGGCGCCGGCCGGCGGGCTGCATGCGCGCCTGTCCTCGGCCCTGGCCGGCGCCGACGCGGCGGCGGTGGACGTGGGCAGCGGCTACTCGGTGCTGGAAATCAGCGGCGCGCAGGCGCGCGAAGCGCTGGCCCGTGGCTGCCCGCTGGACCTGCACCCGCGCGTGTTCAAGACCGGGCAATGCGCGCAGAGCCATTTTTTCAAGACGGCGATCGTGCTCGCACCCACGGGCGACGAGCGCATGGATCTGGTCGTGCGCCGCAGCTTCGCCGACTATTTCTGTCGCATCCTGCTCGACGCCGCGGCGCCCCTGCTCGCATGAACTCGTTGCGAGACGCGCCGCGTGACGTGCTGGACGACGCGGATGCGCGGGCCTGGGCGCGCGGCTGGACCGTGTTCGTCGACGGCTACACCGTGGCGGCCCGGATCGGCCTCTATCCGCATGAGCATCTGGCGCCCCAGCCCATCGTGATCGACGCGCGGCTCGGCTGCCTGGGCGAGCCCGACGAGGACGGCGTCTGGATCGACTACGACGGTTTCTGCGCGCGCGTGGCGGCGTTTCTTGCCGGCAGGCCGCATACCCGGCTGCTCGAAACCCTGGTGGCGGACCTAGCGGCGCTGTCGTTCCAGACCTGGCCCGCGCTGGGCGCGCTGACGCTGGCCGTGCACAAGCCGGGCATCCGGCCCGATGCGCGGCGCGTCGGCGTGGCGCTGGCGTGGACGCGGGACGATTATCTGCGCTGGTGCGCGGGGAAGGGATAAAAGCGGGATGCGAGGCCGGCGGTCGTTGCCCAGGGCAGAAAGCCAGGGGCTGATGTCAGGGGGGGGGGCTGAATCGGATGCGGTTTCGGCCGCGGCAAAGAAAAAACCCCACATGTTTTCACATGCGGGGTTTTTTGGCGCATCACGCAGGTAATTCGTGATGTAGTAATTGGTGCCCAGGAGAGGACTCGAACCTCCACACCTTGCGGCACATGGACCTGAACCATGCGCGTCTACCAATTCCGCCACCTGGGCGCTGTTGCTTCACTTGCTACGTTTTCGCTTTCGCGTTGCGTTTCTTGTTCAGCAGCAGAGGAACGAGATTATGCATACTTTTTTTGAAGTGTGCAAGTCATCTGGCGTTTTTTTTAATTATTTCTTGTCGGGGCCCGTTGAGGGGGGGGGCGTCATGCGGGGATGGGCATGTGGTACCTTGGCGGCCGGTGGGCAGGCCCATCCGCGCCGCGCGGCCATCTGGCCTGGTTCCTTGCCAGCCGGCGTCAATTCGTGGAACTCTACATCAACGCCATGGCAAGCTCTCCTGCGCGTCTTCTCCAGCAATTCATCGAGGACGAATCCTCGGCGCTTGGGCGCGGCGAGCGAGGCGCCTTCTACCCCGACAACCATCACCTGATCACGCCGCTGATCGTTCGCGCGCCCAGGCTCTTGTCCGAGGAAGATCGGGTCGAGCTGTATTTCCACCTGCTCAGGGGGAATGTGTGCCCGTCGATCAAGACGGAAGGCGAGTTCGAACTGCTCCGCGCGGCCCATGCGCGCGTGCTGCCGCTGCAGTCCGAGGGCTACCCGGTGTGTACGCTGCCACGCGCCCGGGGCTTGTTTCTTTTTGGCCTGGATGATCGGGGCGCGTTGCCGGACGAACCGCCGGCCGCGCTGGCGTCCTATATCGGACATCTGGCGTTCTGGCGCTATGCGGACTCGTTCTGGCACATGCCGGGAATGCTGAAGAAACGCGCAAAGTTCGTGGAGCTTGCGCAGGATGGGGCGCGGCTTGCCCGCGTCCGGAAAGTCCTGCTCGGCATGCGGCTGCGCGAGGACCTGCCGATGGCGACGTGCCTGTGGTTCTGGTCATTCGTTTTCCTGGCGCTGCAGGACGAGGCGGCGGGGGCGGAAGTGGTCGACAAGATCCTGGCCGAGGATGTTTCCGTCGAGGATGGGGAATTGATCCGTTCCTGCCTGCTGCGATATCTGGCCGCGTCCGAGCGGCCCGGGCTGGCGGCGCGTGTCGAGGCGCGTCCGTGACGGGCGGGCGGCTATCCGGACGGCTATCTATATAGTGTCGGCCATGTTCCGTTCCGTCTGTCTGCGCTGCAAGCGCCCCGAATCCCATTGCCTGTGCGCGTCGATCCCGGCGCTCGCGTCGCGCACTCGCGTCGTGGTGCTGCAACACCCGAGCGAAGCGCGCCATCCGCTGAACACGGCCCGGCTGGCCGTGCTGGGGCTGGCGGGCGCGCGCCTGCTGGTGGGGGAGCGCTACACGCCGCAGGACTGGATGGCGCCCGGCTACGCGCCGCACCTGCTGTTTCCCGGTCCCGGGGCGCGGGTGCTGGGGCAGGGTATGGACGGCGGCGAGCCGGCGCGGCCCATCCAGCTGATCGTGCCCGACGGCACCTGGACGCACGCGCGCAAGCTGGTGCGCCTGAATCCCGAGCTGGCCGCGCTGCCGCGCGTCATGCTGCAGGAGGGCCTGACGTCGCGCTACCGGGTGCGCCATGCCGACATCGACGGCGCCCTGTCATCCATCGAGGCCATCGTGCATGCGCTCAACGCGATCGAGGCGCCGGCGCGTTTCGACGCGCTGCTCGATCCCTTTGAACGCATGATCGATCTGCAGATCGAGGGTATGGGAGAGCATCTGTATGCGAGGCATCACCTGATGCGCAAGCCACGGCGCTAGCGTGGTGGCGGCAATGGTGCATTTTTTTGCCCGTGCCTGTGCCTGTGCCTGTGGCCGTAGGGAAGGGCGTACAACGTGGGCAGGGTGTATAGCGCGACCAGGGCCACCCGCCCGGCATCGTCCAAATACCAGGACGCAAAGCAAAAGCCCCGGAATCTTGCGATTTCCGGGGCTTTGAGCCTTTTATTTTCAGAACGAAATGAATTCGTGCTGAGTAGAATTCCGTGGTGCCCAGGAGAGGACTCGAACCTCCACACCTTGCGGCACATGGACCTGAACCATGCGCGTCTACCAATTCCGCCACCTGGGCACTGAATAAAGAGATGTCAGGACTTTGTGATACGCTGCCGTTCAATTCAATCAAGACTACAGTCTTGCTGATTCAAACTTTGGTAGCGCCGCGATCACACTATTTTTTCGGTTGGTCTTACAATCTGGTTTTTGAAACACAGCTTGCAAACTTCACCGGCCCTTCTCTTTCGCTTTCAGTGTTCAGCCTTGGGCGAACCACAGAAGCTGCGCATTATATACGGAAATTTTAGCTTTGGCAAAACGATCGAATAACGACTCGAATAACAATAGATCAACCTCCTTGCCCGAAGCGCCTCCCGACTTCGATCCTGATGTTCCGTCTCGCGAAGCCATATTGAAGGCGTTGCGCGGCGCGGGGGCGCCCTTGTCGCCGGCCGAGCTGGCCGAGCGCATGGGCGTCGAGCGCGAGGCGACCATGGTCGGCTTCGAGCGCCGCCTCGCCGCCATGGAACGCGACGGCCAACTGATGCCCAACCGCAAGGGCGTGCTGCTGCTGGCCACCAAGCTGGACTTCGTGGCGGGCAAGGTGCTGGGCCACCGCGACGGTTTCGGCTTCCTGCTGCGCGACGACGGCGGCCCGGACCTGTTCCTGTCGCCGCGCGAGATGCTCAAGGTGCTGCATGGCGACCGCGTGCTGGTCAAGCCGGGCGGCGAGTATCGCGGCAAGCCCGAAGGCACCATCGTCGAGGTCATCGAGCGCCGCACCAACAAGCTGGTCGGCCGTTTCCTGCATGAGCATGGCCTGTCCATCGTGGTGCCGGAAGACCAGCGCATCAAGCACGACATCCTGATCTCGCCCAGCGACACCAACGGCGCCCAGCACGGGCAGGTGGTGTCGGTCGAGATCATGGCGCAGCCCACCCGCCACACGCAGCCGCTGGGCCGCGTGTCCGAGGTGCTGGGCGAGATCGACGATCCCGGCATGGAGATCGAGATCGCGGTGCGCAAGTTCGACGTGCCGGTGGAATTCTCCGAAGCCGCCCGCAAGCAGGCCGCGCGCCTGCCCGACGTGGTTCGCAAGAGCGACCTGAAAGACCGCGTCGACCTGCGCGACGTGCCGCTGATCACCATCGACGGCGAGGACGCCCGCGACTTCGACGACGCCGTCTACTGTGAGCCGGTTGAACTGGGCACGGGCCAGCGCAAGCGCCCGGGCTGGCGCCTGCTGGTGGCGATCGCCGACGTCAGCCACTACGTGCGGCCCGGCGACGCGCTGGACGATGACGCGCTCGAGCGCGGCACCAGCGTCTATTTCCCGCGCCGGGTCATCCCGATGCTGCCGGAATCGCTGTCCAACGGCCTGTGCTCGCTGAACCCCGAGGTGGACCGCCTGGTGCTGGTCTGCGACATGGTCATCCCGGCCAGCGGCGCCAAGGCCGGCACGGTCACCGCCTACCAGTTCTACAACGCGGTCATGTACTCGCATGCCCGCACCACCTACACCAACATCTGGGCCGCGCTGCAACAGCCCGGCGGGCCGGCCGCGCATGCCATGCGCTCGGTCATGCCGCAGGTGCAGCACCTGTACGAGCTTTACCAGCTGCTGGCGCAGGGCCGCAAGAAACGCGGCGCCATCGATTTCGACACGGTCGAGACCAAGATCGTCTGCAACGAGCTGGGCCGCATCGAGCAGATCGCGCCGTCGGTGCGCAACGACGCGCACAAGCTGATCGAAGAGTGCATGCTGGCCGCCAACACCTGCGCGGCCGACTTCATGACGCGCAGCAAGCATCCCGGCCTGTACCGCATCCACGAAGGCCCGACGCCGGAACGCCTGCAGTCGCTGCGCGAGTTCCTGCGCACCATGGGCCTGTCGACGCTGGGCGGCGGCGAAACGCCTACGGCCAAGGACTATGGCGACTTCCTGGACAGCGTGCGCGGCCGTCCCGATTACCAGCTGCTGCAGACCATGTGCCTGCGCTCCATGCAGCAGGCCATCTACAGCCCGGACAATCTCGGCCACTTCGGCCTGGCCTATCCCGGCTACAGCCACTTCACGTCGCCGATCCGCCGCTATCCCGACCTGCTGACGCATCGCGTCATCAAGGCGCTGCTGGCCGGCCAGCGCTATGTGCCCAGCCTGGACGACCACGCGGTGGTCATCGGCCGCACTCAGCGCGAGCACGAGCACGCCATCTGGGAAAAACTGGGCCTGATGCTGTCGGCCTGCGAGCGGCGCGCCGACGAAGCCTCGCGCGACGTCGAGGCCTGGCTCAAGTGCTGGTTCGTCAAGGAGCGCGTGGGCGAGGACTTCAGCGGCACGGTCACGGGCGTGGCCAGCTTCGGCATCTTCGTCACGCTGGATACGCTGCACGTCGAAGGGCTGGTGCATGTGTCGGAACTGGGCGGCGAGTACTTCCAGTTCAACGATGCGCTGCACGAGCTGCGCGGCGAACGCACCGGCATGCGCTACCGCCTGACCGACAAGGTGCAGGTGCAGGTGTCGCGCGTGGACCTGGAAGCGCGCCGCATCGAGTTCCGCCTGGTCCAGGGCACCAGCTTCGACGCCTTGCGCAAGGCGGCGGCGCGCGGTCCGGACGACGGCTCGCGCCGCGTCAAGAAGGCGGCGGCGCCCAAGCCGGCGGCCCTGAAGGGCCAGACCGCCAAGGTGCGCCGCGCCGAGGCCAAGAAGGCCGGCCGGCCCGCCAAGCACGCGGCGGCGAAAAAGCCAAAGAGGTAGGCCCACCCCCGAGGCGCTACGCGCCTCCCCCCTCAAGGGGGCGCTGCGACGGACCGGCAAAGCCGGCTCCGTGCGGCCCCGATGGGGGGGGCGGCGTAGCGGGGGGCTTTTCTTCTTGCCTTGGTGCCGGGTGGCTTCTGGCGGGAACGAGGTGTTTCGTGTGGCGAGGGCGTTCACGGCGATCCTGGGCGCGTGCCCCATTATTGCGAGACAGTCGTTGGCCGCCGCCCCTTAAGGGGTAACATTGCGGCTATGGCCGGCGCTGTCCGGCGGCCCGTCCCGGTGTGGGGCGGGTATTCGTTTTTCTAAAGGTATTGCATAGTTATGGCGTCGACCCAAGTCCTGGCCGGGTTTCACGCGGTGGTCGCGCGGCTGCGCCACGCGCCCGATTCGATCAAGGAAATCTACGTAGAAGCGTCGCGCCGCGACAAGCGCATGCAGACGTTCATCGAGCAGGCCGAGCGCGCCGGCTGCCGCCTGCATCCGGTCGGCATGGAGCGCCTGGACGGCCTGGCGCGCGGCACCCGCCACCAGGGCGTGGTGGCGCTGGCCGAAGAACGCCAGCTGGCGGTGGACGTCGATGAAGTGCTCGATGTGATCGAAGGGCCGCCGCTGCTGCTGATCCTGGACGGCGTGACCGATCCGCACAACCTGGGCGCCTGCCTGCGCACGGCCGACGCGGCCGGCGTGCACGCGGTGATCGCGCCGCGAGACCGCGCGGTGGGCCTGAACAGCACCGTCCAGCGTGTGGCCTGCGGCGCCGCCGACACCGTGCCCTACCTGATGGTCACCAATCTGGCGCGCACCATGCGCAGCCTGAAGGACCGCGGCGTGTGGCTGGTCGGCACCGACGACCAGGCCAGCGACAGCATGCACCGGATCGACGCGCGCCAACCCATGGCCTGGGTCATGGGGGCGGAAGGCGAGGGCATGCGCCGCCTGACCCGCGAGACCTGCGACCAGCTCGTCAATATTCCCATGCGGGGTTCGGTGGAAAGCCTGAACGTCAGCGTGGCCAGCGCCGTCTGCCTGTACGAGACCGTGCGCCAGCGGCAAGCCTGATTTTTCGCAGTCTTCACGCAGTTTTTCGCAGTATTCATGCCGCCGGGGCCTGCAAGCCCCGGCGGGATTTCGCCGCGATGCGCGGCGGCCCCGGGTTTCCGTCCACCAGAACTGATCGTCAATCATGCGCCAGAACGGCTTCACCACCACCATCCTGCACTCCGACCGCCATCAATCCGTCGAGCACGGAGCGGTGCACAAGCCCATGCATCCGTCGTCCGAGTTCGCCTACGAAGACGCGCGTGAACTGGCCGCCGTGTTCCAGGGCAAGGCCGGCTTCACCTACGCGCGCCAGGGCACGCCCACGACCACGGCGCTGGAAGCCAAGATCACGCAAATGGAGGGCGGCAAAGGGTCGGTCAGTTTCTCGACGGGCATGGCGGCGCTGTCCGCGATCTTCACCACGCTGCTGCGCCGGGGCGATCACCTGGTGTCCAGCCAGTATGTGTTCGGCAACACCAACAGCCTGCTGGGCACGCTGCTGGAACTGGGCGTGGAAATCAGCTTCGTGGACGCGACCGACTCGGCGCAGGTGCGCGAGGCGATCCGGCCGAATACCCGCATGGTGTTCACCGAGACCATCGCCAACCCCGGCACGCAGGTGGCCGACCTGGCGGTGATCGGCGAGATCTGCCGCGAGCGCGGCCTGGTCTATGTGGTGGACAACACGCTGACCTCGCCGTGGATGTTCCGGCCGTCGTCGGTGGGGGCGTCGCTGGTCATGAACTCGCTGTCCAAGTACATCGGCGGCCATGGCAACGCGCTGGGCGGCGCGGTCACGGACACCGGGCTGTACGACTGGAGCGGCTACGGCAACATCTATGAGGCCTACCGCAAGGGGCCGGCCACCGGCTGGGGCCTGACGCAGATCAAGAAGAAGGGCCTGCGCGACATGGGCGGCACGCTGGCGGCCGAGCCGGCGCACCGCATCGCGGTCGGCGCCGAGACGCTGGCGCTGCGCATGGCCAAGCATTGCTCGAATGCGCTGGCGCTGGCGCGTTTCCTGGAATCGCATCGTGGCGTGGCCAAGGTGCACTATCCCGGCCTGGAGAGCCATCCGCAGCACGCGCGCGCCGCGGCGCTGTTCGGCTCGCGCTTCGGCGGCCTGCTGGGCGTGGAGCTGGCCGATGGCGTGGACTGCTTCGATTTCCTGAATCGCCTGCGCATCGTGCTGATGGCCACGCACCTGGGCGACACGCGCAGCCTGGCGCTGCCCGCCGCCCACACCATCTATTACGAAATGGGCGCCGAGCGGCGCCAGCAGATGGGCATCGCCGACAGCCTGATCCGCGTCTCGGTGGGCATCGAGGACGAGGGCGACCTGCTGTTTGACTTCGATCAGGCGCTCAACGGCTGCCTGCAAGGATAATTTCGGACATTCGCGCGGGGCGGCCTGTTCGGCCCTCGCGGCGCGTGTCCGCGCAAGCATTGCAGGAATCAAGGTCAGACCATGCTGATACAGATCGCCGATGTCTTCACGCCCGAGGAGGCCGCCGAGATTCGCCGCCGCCTGGACGCGGCCGAGTGGGTGGACGGCAAGGTGACCGCGGGCTACCAGTCCGCCGAGGTCAAGCGCAACCGCCAACTGCCCGAGCAGCATCCGCTGGCCCAGGAACTGGGCAACCTGATCCTGCAGCGGCTGAGCGCCAACAACCTGTTCATGTCGGCGGCGTTGCCGCGCAAGATCTTTCCGCCGCTGTTCAACCGCTACGAGGGCGGCGAGGCCTTCGGCTATCACGTCGACAACGCGGTGCGCGCGCTGTCCGGCGGGTCCGAGCGCGTGCGCACCGATCTGTCGGCCACGCTGTTCTTTTCCGAGCCCGATTCCTACGATGGCGGCGAGCTGGTGATCGACGACACCTATGGCCCGCGCGCGGTCAAGCTGCCGGCCGGACACATGGTGCTATATCCCGGCACCAGTCTTCACAAAGTGAATCCCGTCACGCGCGGCGCGCGCGTCAGCTCTTTCTTCTGGATGCAGAGCCTGGTGCGCGAGGACAGCCAGCGCGCGCTGCTGCTGGACATGGACGTGGCCATACAGCGCCTGAACCAGGACGCCGCGGGGCATCCGTCCATCGTGCAACTGACGGGCATCTATCACAACTTGCTGCGTCGCTGGGTCGACGTCTGAGCACGGCGCGCGAGGCGTGCAAACGCTGTCGCGCAAACCCCGAAATGCGTGTTTTTGTTTATTGCGAAATCGGCTAAAAGCTAGTATTGGCGCGGGTTGTGGTGAGGTTTTTGCTTGACAGTCGCCTGGGGCCAGGGCCTAATACACGTCTGCGTCGCTGGGGGTTCGACGGCTTTTTGCCGTCCAACTTCAAGCGGCGCAGCACTTTAAAAGTTGTGCTTTGCAGCGCAAGAAAAAGTTTATCCACTAGTCTGTTCGTCGTTTGCCGGTGCGTTCGCGTTAAGACGCGTGCCGTTCCAATGTGACCGTCATGCAGTCGGGTTCCGGCAAACTCACATACCTTGTGAGGGGTACATCTGAATGAACAAAACCGAACTCATCGATCACATCGCCAGCAAGGCCGACATCTCGAAGGCTGCCGCCGGCCGTTCGCTCGACGCCCTGATCGGTGCCGTCAAGACCACCCTGAAGAAGGGCGGCACGGTCACGCTGGTTGGCTTCGGCACGTTCGCCGTGTCGGCTCGCGCTGCGCGCACCGGCCGTAACCCGCGCACCGGCGAGACCATCAAGATCAAGAAGGCCAAGGTGCCGAAGTTCCGTCCCGGCAAGGCCCTGAAGGACGCCGTCAACTAATTGACGAGGCGGATCGGGCTGGCCACGGCGCCAGCTGATTTGCCGACAGATACGCGGTCCGGTATACTCCGGCCCGCGTATTGCTTTTGAGTACCCCGTCGGCCTTTTCATGTGTAGTCCAGCAATGGCTGCGCGTCGGAAATTCCGGCAACCTGACGGGTGCTTAGCTCAGTTGGTAGAGCGGCGCCCTTACAAGGCGTAGGTCACAGGTTCGACCCCTGTAGCACCCACCAGAAGCACGCAAGACTGAAAACCCGCACATATCGATGGTGCGGGTTTTTTGTTTGGGGCGGCGTGTTGTCCTTGCTGTTCCTGTTGGTCGTTCCATCGGATCGTTTCATCGCGCGCGCTTTTGCCGTGTCCGCGTTCCATGTGTCGCATCGTCCGCCGCCGTTCCATGCAGTCCCGATTTCATGTCGCGTGTTCCTGCGTCACGTTGCGCGCAGGCGATGGGGCAGGCGAGGCGGCGTTCGCGCGCACGGCCCGCCAGGCGCCGCCATGCGCGGCGTCAAGCATGTGATTAAGTATCAGACGAAATAGGACGTGCGAATCATTCGCATTTAAGCTATGATGCTTGGCTTGTACCGGTCAGCCGGCGTCGCCTTGCGGTGCGCGTCATTCGGGTCTGGCTGGCCAGATAAGTCCATGTGCCCCCGGCTGATTCATGCCTAGCTTTCAACACGGTTCGAACGCCTCATCGCCGTCCTCTTCCATCGGTTTACGCGCAGGCGCCGGCCTGGTGGTCCTTGCCTTGCATGCGGCCGTCGTCGGCGCCATTTTCATGGCGCCTCCCGAAGCGCCGAAGCTGGAGCAGCCCGAGACCATCATGGTGAGCGTGATCGAGGCGCCGGTGGCGCAGGTCGCCAAGGCCGAGGAACCCGCGCCGGAAGCGCCGCAGCCGGTCGTCGAGCCGCCGCCCGAGCCGCAGGCCGAGCCTGAACCGGAAACCAAGCCGGAACCGGAACCCGAACCCGAGCCGGTGGTCGAAAAGCCGCCGATGCCCGCGCCCAAGCCGAAGCCCAAACCCAAGCCCAAGCCGCAGCCCAAGCAGGAAGCGCCCAAGCAGGAGCCCAAGCCGGACACGCCGCCCGCGCAGCCCACCGGCGCGCCCGAAGGCAGCCAGGCCACGCAAAGCCCGCAGCAGGGGCCGCCGCCCGACCAGCCGGAGCTGGTGTCCAGCGTCGAGTACCTGGGCGCCAAGCCCTCCGCCAACTATCCTATGGCGTCGCGCCGCATGCGCGAGGAAGGCCGGGTGGTGGTGCTGGTGGAAATCAACAACCAGGGCTTGGTCGTGAGCGCGCGCGTCGATTCTTCTTCCGGTTCGCCGCGCCTGGACGAGGCGGCGCTGGCCGCCATCCGCAAGGCCCGCTTCAAGCCCTATACCCGTAATGGCGTGGCCTATGCCGCCAAAGCCAAAATTCCTTTCGATTTCGTAATGAGGAACTGAGATGTCCAACGCAATGCATGGCGCCACGCTGGTGGCGCAGGCGACCACCAGCCCGGCCGCGCCGGCTGCCGCCCAGCAAGCCGCCACGGCGGCCGGCGGCGTGGCGCAGCAGGCCGCCGGCGCCGTCCAGCAGACCGCCGACGCGCTGCACGGCGCGGCCGCCGCGCTGCCCGCCGCCTCGGCGCCGCCCGTGGCCACGCCGGACATGGGCTTCCTGCATTTCGTCGCGCAGAGCGACTTTGTCGGCAAGAGCCTGTTCGTCATCCTGATCCTGATGTCGCTGGTCACCTGGTACCTGATCCTGGTCAAGGTCGCCAGCAACGTCAGCATGCGCAAGCGCTCGCGCGACTTTCTGAACAAGTTCTGGAACGCCAGCTCGCTTGAGCAGGTCGAGAACGAAATCGTCACGCACGGCGCGCGCGATCCCTTCTCGCACCTGGCCAGCCACGCCATGCACGCGCAGGCGCATCACAACAAGTTCGGCGCCACCAAGCTGGAGGAATCCGGCTCCAGCTCCGAGTTCGTCACCCGCACCATGCGCAAGGTCATCGACGAGGAAACCGCCAAGCTCGAAAACGGCCTGACGGTGCTGGCCTCGGTCGGTTCGACCGCGCCCTTCGTGGGCCTGTTCGGCACGGTCTGGGGCGTGTATCACGCGCTGGTGGGCATCGGCCTGTCCGACGGCGTGACCATCAACCGCATCGCCGGTCCGGTGGGCGAGGCCCTGATCATGACCGGCCTGGGCCTGGCGGTGGCGATTCCGGCGGTTCTGGCGTACAACACCTTCGTGCGCAACAACCGCGTGTTCCTGTCTCGCCTGGACGCGTTCGCGCATGACCTGTTCGCGTTCCTGACCACCGGCCAGCAAGTCGCGTTGTCCGACGGCAAGGTGCGCGCCCTGCGTCGCCAGAGCGGCGGCGCCCAACGCGGGAGCGAATAAATGGCCTTTGGCAGCTTCGAGGGCAAGGGGGGCGGCTCCAGTACCGTCTCCGAGATCAACATGGTGCCCCTGATCGACGTCATGCTGGTGCTGCTGGTGATCTTCATCATCACGGCGCCGCTGCTGGCGCACTCGATCAAGATCAACATGCCCCAGGTGGCGGCCGAGCAGATCGAGGAAGAGCCCAAGACCGTGGACCTGGCCATCGACGCCAGCGGCGCGCTGTTCTGGGACGAGAAGCCGGTCAACATCGACGACCTGCCGAATCGCTTCAAGGCGCTGGCCGGCGACAAGCCGCAGCCCGAGATCCGCATCCGCGCCGACCAGAACACCCGCTACGAGACGCTGGCCAAGGTCATGGCCTCGGCCCGTCGTTCCGGCATGACACGCATTGGTTTTGTCACCACGCCGCCGTCCGGCGGCAACGGCCAGGGCGGCGCGCCGGCGCCAGCCCCCGCCCGCTGAACCGGATATTGAACGAATCCCGATCACGGGGCGCCGCTGGCGCCCCGTTTTCGTCGGGATCGCGCTAGAATCCCGGCATGCGAGTTCTGGTAATCGAAGACGACACCACCCTGGGCCACGCGCTCCAGGAATTCCTGGCCGACCAGGGGTATGCGGTCGACTGGCTGACCGAAGGCGACCGCGTGCTCGGCGCGCTGGCCGGCCAGCCATACGACCTGCTGCTGCTCGACCTCAACCTGCCTGGCATGAGCGGCCTGGATGTGCTGCGCCAGCTGCGCCAGGACGGCAACCAGGTTCCCGTGCTGATCCTGACCGCCCGCGACGGCATCGACGATCGCGTGGCCGGGCTGGATGCCGGCGCCGACGACTACGTCACCAAGCCCTTTGAACTGCCCGAGCTGGCCGCGCGCGTGCGCGCCTTCGGTCGTCGCCGCGCCGGACAGGCGCAGCCGCTGATCGAGGTCGGTCCGCTGAGCTTCGACACCGTCGGCCGTGAAGTGCGGGCCAACGGCCAGCGCCTGGCGCTGTCGGTGCGCGAACTTTCCGTGCTGGAGATGCTGATGGCCCGCGTGGGCCGTGTCGTGACCAAGCGGCAGATCGTCAATTCGCTGTCCGCCTGGGATGCCGATTTCAGCGAGAATGCCGTCGAGGTCTATGTGTACCGCCTGCGCAAGCGCCTGGAAGGCACCGGCGCCAGCATCCAGACGGTGCGTGGTTTCGGCTATATGCTGGATGTCGAAGCGGCCTGACGGCCGTTTGCGGTCGCCCCGCGCCGGCCGCGACCATCCTCCCGCCTACCCTGAGGGCTCCGGGCCATGACGCAGGAACGCATTCTTCCCGCCGCCGCCGCTCCGGCCTCGCGTCCGCTGCTCCCCTCCCGTTCCCTGGCCCGGCATCTGGTCATCCGGCTGATGCCGCCCATCCTGCTGCTGGTCCTGCTGGACCTGATCGCCACCTGGGTGATCACGCACAAGATCGAGATGTCGATGTGGATGCTGGAGGATTTCCTCTGGCTGATGGTGCTGGGGCAGATCGTGCTGATCGTGATGTTCACCTGGGTGGTGGTGCAGGGCGTGCGCTCGGGCCTGCGCTCGGTGAACCATCTGTCCGAAGAGATCCGCCAGCGTTCCATCGACGACATGCAGCCGCTGGAAGTGGCCGGCGTGCCGGTCGAGATCGAGCCGCTGGTCACGCACACCAACGACCTGCTGCTGCGTCTGGACGCCTCACTGGCGGCGCAGCGGCGCTTCATCGGCCATGCGGCCCATCAGTTGCGCACGCCGCTGTCCGGCCTGCGGCTGGAGTCCGAGCTGATGCTGGCGCGGCCGCTGCCGGACGATGTGCGCGCGCGGGCCGAGCGCATCAAGGCGGTCAGCGACCGCATGATCCGCCTGGGCCAGCAATTGTTGGTGCTGGCGCGCGCCGATCCCAATGCCCGGCCTCAAGACAGCTTCGTGCGCGTCGACCTGTGCGAATGGGTGCGGTCGAACGGGGCCGAGTGGTTTCCCCGGGCTCGCGAGGCGCGCCATGAGCTGGACCTGGTGGCGCCGGACACGCCGATCTGGATCGATGCCGATCCGCTGCTGCTGGCCGAGCTGCTGGGCAACCTGATCGACAACGCGCTGCGCTACGGCAACGAGACCGGCCGCATCGTGCTCATCGTGGGCGCCAATCCGCCGTCGCTGACGGTCGAGGATGACGGCCCCGGCATTCCGCCCGAAGAGCGCGACCGCGTGTTCGAGGCCTTCTATCGCTCGCCCACGGCCACGGCCGGCGGCTCGGGCCTGGGCCTGGCCATCGTGCGCGAGATCGCGCATGCGCACGGCGCCTGGTGGCGGCTCACCAGCCGCCCCGATTTTCCCGGAACGCGACTGTCCGTCGTGTTCCCCGGCCCCCGCAAGGGAGCCCAACTCACTCGGCAAGAACCCACATCATGAGCCAGGACACGGTCCGCGTTCCTAACTCGTCTTCCAGCCCGGCTGGCGTGGTGCATGCGCCATCGTCCAAGGCAGCGCTCGTCCTGGGCGCGCTGGGCGTGGTGTATGGCGACATCGGCACCAGCCCGCTCTACACCCTGCGGGCCTGCCTGACCGGGCTTAGCGTGCACACCGACCTGGAGCCGGCGCATCTGCTGGGCGTGCTGTCCATCCTGTTCTGGATGCTGATGGTGGTGGTGTCGTTCAAGTACGTGATGCTGGTGCTGCGCGCCGACAATCGGGGCGAAGGCGGCACGCTGGCGCTGCTGGAGCTGGCCGTGCGCGGCCGGGAAGGGCGCATGCGCTGGGTGCTGATCGTGCTGGGCATCTTCGGCGCCGCGCTGTTCTATGGCGATAGCATGATCACGCCGGCGATTTCAGTGCTGTCGGCGCTGGAGGGCATCGGCATCGTTTCGCACCAGCTCGACGAGTGGGTCGTGCCGCTGGCGCTGCTTGTGCTGGTGGGCCTGTTCGTGATTCAGTCGCACGGCACTGGCCTGATGGGCAAGCTGTTCGGTCCTGTGATGGCGCTGTGGTTCGGCACGCTGGCGCTGCTGGGCGGCTGGCAGGTCTGGCAGACGCCGGAAGTGCTCAGTGCGCTCAATCCCATGTGGGGCTTGCGCTTCATCGTTGAATTCCCCTGGATCAGCTTCGTGCTGCTGGGCGCCGTGGTGCTGGCGCTGACCGGCGCCGAGGCGCTGTACGCCGATATGGGCCACTTCGGCCGCCCGGCCATCCGCCGCGCCTGGTTCAGCATGGTGATGCCGGCGCTGACGCTGTGCTATTTTGGCCAGGGCGCGCTGCTGCTGCGCGATCCCGAGGCGATCCGCAATCCCTTCTTCCTGATGGCGCCCGACTGGGGCCTGGCGCCGCTGGTGGCGCTGGCCACCGTGGCCACCGTGGTGGCGTCGCAGGCGGTGATCTCGGGAGCCTACTCGGTGACGCGCCAGGCCGTGCAGCTGGGTTTCTGGCCGCGCATGCAGATCCTGCACACCTCGGCGGTCGAGAAAGGCCAGATCTACCTGCCGCAGGTCAACGCGCTGCTGCTGTGCGCGGTGCTGGTGCTGGTGCTGGTGTTCCGCAATTCCGACAACCTCGCCGCCGCCTACGGCTTCGCCGTGACCGGCACCATGCTGACTACCTCGGTGCTGGCCTTCGCCGTGCTGCCGCGTGGCAGCACCGGCGCCAAGCGGATGCTGTGGCTGGTGGCGTTGGGCCTCCTGCTGCTGTTCGACGTGCTGCTGTTCTCGGCCAACGTGTTCAAGATCCACGAAGGTGGCTGGCTGCCGCTGGTGGTGGCGATCGTGGTGTTCACGCTGATGATGACCTGGCGTCGCGGCCGCCGCCTGCTGTCCGAAATGCAGCAGCGCGACCGCCAGCCGCTCAAGGAATTCATGGAGCAGCTTGAGGAATACCCACCGTCGCGCGTGCACGGCACCGCCATTTTCATGACCATGAACTCCGGCAACGTGCCGCCGGCGCTGCTGCACAACCTCAAGCACAACAAGGTGCTGCACGACCATGTGCTGTTCCTGACCATCCTGGTCGCGGACGTGCCCTACGTGTCCGAGGACGAACGCTTCACGGTCAACAAGCTCAGCGCCTCCAGCTGGCAGGCCACGGTGCACTACGGCTTCAAGGAAGATCCGGATGTGCCGGACACCCTGCGCCAGGTGGCCGAGGCCTACCCGGAAATCGACCTGGAACCGATGCGTACCTCGTACTTCCTGTCGCGCCAGACCGTGGTCGCGGCCAAGAAGCCAGCCCTGTGGCGCTGGCGCCGCGTGGTGTTCTCCTTCATGGCGCGCAACGCCACCCGCAGCACCAAGTTCTTCAAGATCCCGGCCAACCGCGTCGTGGAAATGGGCATGCAGGTCGAGCTGTAACCGCGCCAGCCCAAACAAAAAGCCCCTCGGCATGCCGAGGGGCTTTTTCTTGAACCGCTATCGCACCCCTCATTTCACGCACCCAATCCAAGGCGCAACATTCGAGGCACGCCCCATCGAGGTCGCGCGGAGCCGGCTTTGCCGGTCCGCAGCGACGCCCCCCTGGGGGGGAAGCGCGCAGCGCTTCGGGGGGGGGGCTTACTTTTTTTCGTCTTTCAGCTGAGGGATCGACGTGCCGGACGAAGCCAGCAGGCCGGTCTGCACATACGTGAACAGCTTGGCGCGCGTATCGGTGATGTCGAGGTTGCGCATGGTCAGCTGGCCGATGCGGTCGGCCGGCGTGAACGGGGCGTTCTCGACCTTTTCCATCGACAGGCGCTCGGGAGCGTAGGTCAGGTTGGCCGATTCGGTGTTCAGCAGCGAGTAGTCGTTGCCGCGACGCAGTTCCAGCGTGACTTCGCCGGTGACGGCGCGGGCCACCCAGCGCTGCGCGGTTTCGCGCAGCATGATGGCTTGCGGGTCGAACCAGCGGCCCTGGTACAGCAGGCGGCCCAGCTTGCGGCCGTTTTCGCGGTACTGCTCGATGGTGTCTTCGTTGTGGATGCCGGTGACCAGGCGCTCGTAGGCGATGAACAGCAGCGCCATGCCCGGGGCTTCGTAGATGCCGCGGCTCTTGGCCTCGATGATGCGGTTCTCGATCTGGTCGCTCATGCCCAGGCCGTGGCGGCCGCCGATGCGGTTGGCTTCGAGCATCAGCTCGACCGGGTCCGCGTATTCCACGCCGTTCAGCGCGACCGGCTGGCCTTCCTCGAAGCGCACCGTGACTTCCTCGGCCTTGACGGCCACGTCATCGCGCCAGAACGCCACGCCCATGATGGGCTTGACGATGCGGATGCCGGAGTTCAGGTGCTCCAGGTCCTTGGCCTCGTGCGTGGCGCCGAGCAGATTGGAGTCGGTGGAGTAGGCCTTTTCGGCGGACATCTTGTAGTCGAAGCCGGCCTGGCGCATGTATTCGGACATTTCCGAACGGCCGCCCAGCTCGTCGATGAAGCGCTGGTCCAGCCAGGGCTTGTAGATCTTCAGGTCCGGGTTGGTCAGCAGGCCGTAGCGGTAGAAGCGCTCGATGTCGTTGCCCTTGAAGGTGCTGCCGTCGCCCCAGATGTTGACGTCGTCTTCCTTCATGGCGGCCACCAGCATGGTGCCGGTGACGGCGCGGCCGATGGGCGTGGTGTTGAAGTAGGTGATGCCGGCGGTCGAGATGTGGAAGGCGCCCGATTGCAGCGCGGCGATGCCTTCGGCGACCAGCTGCGGACGGCAGTCGATCAGGCGGGCGTTCTTGGCGCCGTAGGCCAGGGCCTTGCGCGGGATCTCGTCGTAGTCGGCCTCGTCGGGCTGGCCCAGGTTCGCGGTGTACGCGTAGGGGATGGCGCCGTTGTTGCGCATCCAGAGCAGCGCGGCGCTGGTGTCGAGGCCGCCGGAGAAGGCGATGCCGACCTTCTGGCCGGTGGGAAGGTTCGGGAGGATAGTGGTCATTGTTTGAGGTGAGACGCCAACGGGACTTTGACAGCAGCGAGCCGCCAAACAAGAAATCTAAGCGGGCATTTTAGCGCTTTTGCCGGGGGCGAACAGGGCGCGCAGTTCCAGCCCGCGTATCAGTTTGGCGGTGGCCGAGGCCAGCCGCGTCGAGGGACGGTGGCGGGCGGTCGCCAGCACCAGGTTGTTGACGATGCGGGGGGCGACGATATCGGCCAGCGCCAGCGCGTGCTCGGCCGCCGGTCCCCGGGCGGCTGAGCGTGGCAGGATGGCGCAGGCATCGCCCTGCGCGGCCAGCTCGACGATGGTCTGCACCGCGTCGACCTCGGCCGCCACCTGCAGGCGCACGCCCTGGGCGCGGCAGACGCTGTCGACCAGTGTGCGGATGGCGTTGGGCGGGCTGGGCAGCACCAGCGGATAGGCGCCCAGGTCCTTGACCGCGACGCGTGCGGGCAGCGCGGGCCGAGCGCCGGGGGCGGCGGCCAGCACCAGGTCTTCGCGGAACAGCGACTCGCAGGCCAGCTGAGGTGAGGGGGCCGGATCATAGAGCAGCGCCAGGTCGACGCGCCCGGCCAGCAGCCATTCCCGGACCTGCGCGCTCAGGCCCTCGGCCACGGCGATCGAGGCGCCGGGGAATTCGCGCCGGAACGCTTGCACCAGCGGCGGCGTCAGCACCCGGGCAATGCGCGGCGGCAGGCCCACCGACACCTTGCCGGCGGGCGTCTCGCGCAGGCTGCGCAGGTCTTCCCGGGCGCGCTCGGCCAGGGCCAGCAGGGCGCGGGCATGCTCCACGAAGCGCAGGCCCGCCTCGGTGGGCTCCACGCCCCGGCCGTTGCGGTACAGCAGATGCTGGCCCAGTTCCTGTTCCAGCAGGCGCACCTGCCGGCTCAGGGTGGGTTGGGCCACGTCCAGCATCTCGGCCGCGCGTGAGAAGCTGCGGCGCTCGGCGACGCGCAGGAAATATTCGATCTGCTTGAGGTCCATGAGGCGGGTGGGGCGGGGATGCGCGGGGACGGGAGTCTGAGGTATTTATATTTTCTATATCTGAAATCAAAGATATAGCATTGTTCGGCAGGCCGCAATCCATGACCATGGCGCTTTCCCCGCAGGATCGTCCCGTGTCCGATTGTCGTCCGCCGCTCGCATCCCCGTCCCGTCCCCGCTACGCCTTGCCGCCGGGCGCCTGCGATACCCATTGCCATGTGTTCGGGCCGGCCGACGTGTTCCCGTATGCCGAGGGCCGTTCCTACACGCCGCCCGACGCGCCGCAGTCCCGGCTGGCCGCGCTGCACGCGCACCTGGGCATCCGCCGCGCCGTGGTGGTGCAGGCCAATTGCCACGGCGCCGACCATGCCGCGCTGCTGGACGCGCTGGCCCGCAGCGAAGGCCGCTATCGCGGCGTGGCGCTGCTGGGGGCGGATGCGACCCCCGCGTCGGTACGCGCGCTGCACGACGCCGGCGTGCGCGGGGCCCGCTTCAACTTCGTGCCCCATCTGGGCGGCGCGCCGGACCCGGCCGTCTTCGACCATGTGGTCGGCCTGATCGCGCCGCTGGGCTGGCATCTGTGCCTGCATCTGGACGGCGCCCAGCTGCCCGGGCTGCTGCCGCGCCTGCGCGCGCTGCCGCTGCCCTTCGTGATCGACCACATGGGCCGGGTGCGCGCGGCCGACGGGCTGGACGCGCCGGCCTTTCGCGCGCTGCTGGGCCTGGCGGACCTGCCGGGCGCCTGGGTGAAGGTGTCGGGCCTGGACCGCATCGGCGCGGGCAGGCGGCCGTTCGCCGAGGGCATCCCCTTCGTGCGGGCGCTGGTGGAGGCCATGCCCGAGCGCACCTTGTGGGGCACCGACTGGCCGCACCCGAACGTGCGCGGCGACATGCCGGACGACGGCGAATTATGCGACGCCTTCTTCCTGGCCTGTCCGGACGACGAGGCGCGCCGCCAGGTGCTGGTGCACAACCCGGCGCGGCTGTACGGATTTCCCTGACCCCAGCGCCGCGCGCCCGGCCGGGCCGCGTGGCGACGACCCTATTCGATTCCAAAGGAGACAAACATGTTGAAGAAACTATTCTGCGCCGCCCTGCTGGGGCTGGCCGTCACCGGCGCGGCGCGCGCGGAGGCGCCCGTGCGGCTGATCATCGCCTTCCCGCCGGGCGGTCCGGTGGACCTGGTGGGCCGCGTGCTGGCCGAGCAGTTGGGCAAGGAACTCAAGCAGCAGGTGATCGTGGAGAACAAGGCCGGCGCCAACGGCAATATCGCCGCGTCCTACGTGGCCAAGGCGCCTGGCGACGGCTCGGTGCTGTTCCTGACCAGCGTCGGCGCCGTGTCCATCAGCCCGGCGCTGTACAAGGACCTGCCCTATGATCCGGCGCGCGACTTCGCGCCGGTCTCGCGGGTGGTCAACAACGCCACCGTGTTCGTGGTCAATCCGGCCAACCTGGCTGTGGATGCGGCCGATTTCGTCAAGCGCTCGCAGGCCGACTCGCAGCCGGTGGCGGTGGGCTCGTCCGGCATCGGCAGCATTCCGCACCTGACGCTGGAGATGTTCGCCGACGCCAGCCGCGCCAAGGTCATGCACGTGCCCTACAAGGGCGCGGCGCCGGTGATCAATGATGTGATGGGCAACCAGGTGGCGGGCTTCTTCGGCGACGTGCCGGGCCTGATCGGGCATATCCAGGGCGGCAAGCTCAAGGCGCTGGGCATCGCCGCGCCGTCGCGCCATCCGCTGTTGCCGGACGTCAAGACGCTGGCCGAGCAGGGCATCGCCGGCGTGGAGTCCAACAACTGGTACGGGCTGGTGGCGCCGGCCGCCACCCCGGCGGCCACCGTGGACAAGCTCAACCAGGCGGTGCGCGCGGCGCTGGGCAGCGAGGCCGTGCGCGCGCGGCTGGAGAAGTTCGGCGCCCAGGCCGCGCCCAGCTCGCCGCAGGAACTGGCGGCGCTGATCGCGTCCGACCGCGACAAGTGGACCGCGCTGATCCAGCGCAAGAACATCCGGCCGGAGTGAGCTCCATGGACGCATGCAGAGTGACGCCGGTGGAACCGGGCGCGCGGCCGGCGCTGGCCGGCCTGGAAGCGCGCATCGCCGCCGCGCGCGGCCGCATCTCGCCGCTGTACCAGGTGCTGCTGAACAGCCCGGCCGTGACCGAGGGCTGGGAGGCCATGCTGACCGCCATCCGCCAGAAGACGGCGCTGGCGCCGCGCCTGCGCGAGCTGATCATCCTGCGGGTGGCGACGCTGAACGGCGCGCCCTACGAGTTCGAGGCCCATGTGCCGCACGCGCGCCAGGCCGGCATGCCGGACGCGCTGATCGAGCGCCTGCGCGCCGGCCCAACGCCGGCGGAGCTGGCGGAAGGGTCGGAGGGGCTGGCGCCGGGCGAGGCCGAGGCGCTGGCGCTGACCGACGCCATGACGCGCGGCATCGAGGTGCCGGACGCGGTGTTCGCGCCGCTGCGCGCGCTGCATGACGACCAGGCGCTGGTGGAATTGACGGCGACCGTGGCGGCCTACAACATGGTGTCGCGTTTCCTGGTCGCCCTGCGCGTCGGACACTGAGGAATGGGAAAGTGACGGATACCGTATTGCTGTTGTCCCTGGGCGAGCGCATCGGCGCGCCGCGCGCCGCCGGCATCGCCGGCAGGCTGGCCGACGGCCTGCCCAACGTGCGCGTGAGCGCCTATGCGGCCGTGGACGAGGACGAGACCTATCTGTACATCGACGGCGGCGAAGGCACCTTGCCCGAAGTGGGCGCGCGCGTGGCCGAGCAGTTGCCCGGCGCCAGCGTGCGCGTGCTGCACCGGACGCTGGACCTGCCGGGCGCCTCCAGCGGCCAGGACGCGCTCTGGCACTACATCGTCGAGACCGATGTGCTGCCCGAGGCCGAGGCCGACCTGAACGCCTGGTACGACCAGGAACATCTGCCCGGCCTGGCCGCCGTGCCGGGCACCGTGCGCGCGCTGCGCTATGAGTGCCGCCACAAGGGGCCGCGCTACCTGGCCTGCTACGACCTGCACACGCGCGAGACCTTCGGCAGCCCGCCGTGGCTGGCGGTGCGGGCCACGGACTGGAGCAGCCGGGTGCGGCCGTCGTTCCGCAACACGCGGCGCACGATGTTCATGAGGATCCTGTAGGCGGCGGGCGCACGCCACGCCGTCCAGGCCGGCGGGCAAGAGACAAGACGACAAGACGACAAGCAAAAGGGCCGGACTGCGCTGTCCGGCCCTTTGTCGCCGGGGCGGCATGCGCTCCGGCGGATCCTGCTCGCAGGCTTACTTGAGCTGGCCGAGCAGCAGGAACTCCGTCAGCGCCTTCTGCACGTGCATGCGGTTCTCGGCCTCGTCCCAGACCACGCTTTGCGGGCCGTCGATGACGTCGCCGGTGACTTCCTCGCCCCGGTGGGCGGGCAGGCAGTGCATGAACACGGCTTGCGGATCGGCCACGGCCATCATCTCGGCGTCGACGCGCCAGTCGGCGAAGGCGGCGCGGCGCTCTTCGTTCTCGGCCTCATAGCCCATGCTGGTCCAGACGTCGGTGGTCACCAGGTGCGCGCCCTTGCAGGCCTCCATGGGATCCTTGAACTGACGCAGCACCTTGTCGGACGGATTGCCGATGCGCGCCGGTTCCAGCTCGTAGCCGGCAGGGCCAGACACGTGCAGCGTGAAGCCCAGCAGCTCGGCGGCCTGCAGCCAGGTGTAGGCCATGTTGTTGGCGTCGCCCACCCAGGCCACCGTCTTGCCGGCGATGGGGCCGCGATGCTCGATGTAGGTGAAGATGTCGGCCAGGATCTGGCAGGGGTGGAATTCGTTGGTCAGGCCGTTGATCACGGGCACGCGCGAGTGCGAGGCGAAGCGCTCGATGCGGGTTTGCTCGAACGTGCGGATCATGACGATGTCGACCATGCGCGAGATGACGCGCGCGGTGTCCTCGATGGGCTCGGAGCGGCCCAGCTGGGAGTCGTTGGACGTCAGGTTGATGACCGAGCCGCCCATCTGGTACATGCCGGCCTCGAACGACACGCGGGTGCGCGTGCTGGCCTTCTCGAACACCATCGCCAGCGTGCGGTCGTGCAGCGGCATGTGGGGTTCGTAGCGCTTGAACTTGTCCTTGATGAGGCGCGCGCGGTCCAGCACGTACGCGATCTCGGCGGACGAGAAATCCTTGAACTGAAGAAAGTGCCGCAACGGGCCGTTTTGAGTCGTAGGTGGTGTCATGGTGAGGTCGCAGGTCAAAGTGCCCGGCCGGGCTCGTGGCCCGGCAGGGGTGTTGATGATGTCTTGTCGGCCAGGAAATCCCGGATCAGCGGGACCAGGATCTCGACGATCCGGTCGGCTTCTGTCCGGTTGAGGATCAGGGGCGGCAGCATGCGGATGACGCGGTCGCGCGTGACGTTGATGAGCAGGCCCGCCTCGAGCGCGCGCAGCGCCAGCGCGCCGCAGGGGCGGGCCAGCTCGATGCCCAGCATCAGGCCGCGTCCGCGGATCTCGGTCACGCCGGGCGTGCCGGCCAGCGCGGCGGCCAGCGATTCGCGCAGGTGCGCGCCCACTGCGTGGGCATTGTCGAGCAGGTTGTCGGATTCGATGGCGTCCAGCACCGCCAGCCCGGCCGCGCAGGCCAGCGGGCCGCCGCCGAAGGTGGTGCCGTGGCTGCCGGGCGTCAGCACGCCGGCGGCGGGGCCGGCCGCCAGCATGGCGCCGATGGGCACGCCGCCCGCCAGGCCCTTGGCCAGCGTCATCACGTCGGGCCGGATGCCGGCCCATTGGTGCGCGAACCACTTGCCGCTGCGGCCGATGCCGGACTGCACTTCGTCGATCATCAGCAGCCAGCCGCGCTCGGTACAGAGCTGGCGCAGCGCCTGCAGGTAGGCGGCGTCCGACGGCCGGATGCCGCCTTCGCCCTGCAGCGCCTCAAGCAGGACCGCCGCCACGCGCGGCTCGGCGTCGCCGGCGGCGCGCACCGCGTCGATCTGGTTGTACGGCACCTGGATGAAGCCGGAGGGCAGGGGCTCGAAGCCCTTGCGCGCCTTGTCGCTGCCGGTGGCCGCCAGCGTCGCCAGCGTGCGCCCGTGCCAGGACGAGTCCATGGTGATGATGTGGGCGTGCTGGTTGCCGCGCTGCCAGGCGTAGTAGCGGGCCAGCTTGATGGCGGCCTCGTTGGCCTCGGAGCCGCTGTTGGCGAAGGCCGCTTCCTGCATGCCGGCCAGCGCCGTCAGGCGGGCGGCCAGCTCGGCCTGCTGCGGAATTTCGTAGATGTTGGACGTGTGGATGACGCGCGCGGCCTGCGTGGCGATGGCCTGCACCAGCTGCGGATGCGCGTGGCCCAGGCAGGACACGCCGATGCCCGCCAGCGCGTCCAGGTACTTGCGGCCCTGCGCGTCCCATAGCCATACGCCCTGGCCGTGCGTGAACGCTACCGGCAGACGGGCGTAGATATTGGCCAGAGGCGAGGGCATCGCGGATTCTCCTGGGGCGGACTCCCTTGGGCGGACAGGGCCGGCTTCGCGCCGCTGCCGCGGTGTCGCCGCAGCCTGCCTGTCTGGTTCGCCGGCCTGACGGGCGGAGCCGGGCCGGCCACCTGCTGGACAGCTCCGTTCTACGGGGCGTGCAGCCGTTTTAGGGAGGGCAAAGGATCAATCATATACAATTCGCGGCGCAGGACGCATGTTTGATCACGCCGAAGATCCGGCTTTCGTGAAGGGCGTCCTGTAGATGAAGAACTCATGGCAACTCGCGTCAGACAATTCGTAATCCACGGCGTCACCGAAAGCGGCAGCCGTTTCCGCCCCAGCGACTGGGCCGAGCGGCTGGCCGGCGTCATGGCCCAGTTCCGCCCGCCCGGCTGTGCTGGCAATCACCTCACCTATTCGCCCTATGTGCTGCCGGTCGTGATCGACGGCGTGCGCGGCATCGTGGTCGACCAGCGCCTGCGCGACCTGGAGCCGCTGGCCTATAAGTTCGTGGTCGACTTCGCCCACGACAACCATCTCAAGACCGAAGAGCGCGAGGTCTGACCCCGATTGGGGCGGGCTCCCGGGAGGCGGCTTCAGGCTCGCGCGCCCCGGGTCGCGCACAACCGCGAAAAAGCGCCCATCGGGCGCTTTTTTCGTTGACGCTGGCGCCGCCCGCCTGGGCGGCTCCGCGCTACTTGCCGTAGACCACGTCGCGCAGCCCCAGCGACAGCCCCGGCCAGTAGGTGATGACCATCAGGCAGACGATCACCACGCCCACGAACGGGATCAGCGGCTTGATCAGCCGTTCCAGCGGCAGCTTGGCCACCGCGCAGGCGGCGAACAGGTTCACGCCGAAGGGCGGGGTGATCATGCCCAGCGCCAGGTTGACGACCATGATGATGCCGAAGTGCACCGGTTCCACGCCGAATTTCAGCGCCACCGGCAGCAGCAGCGGGGCCAGCACCACGATGGACGCGGACGTCTCGATGAACATGCCGATGACGAACAGCGCCGCGTTCACGCCCATCAGGAACGTGAATTTGGTGTCGAACACCTGCGCCAGCCAGACGCCCAGCGCGTCGGGGATGCCGGCGCGGTTGAGCAGGAAGCTGAAGACGCCGGCGTTGGCGATCACGAACATGATCACCGCGGTCGACATGACGGATTTGTGCAGGGTTTCGGACAGCTGGCCGAAGCTGAGCTTGCGGTAGATGAATTTGCCCACCACCACGGCGTACATCACCGCGACCACGGAGGCCTCGGTCGGCGTGAACACGCCGCCGTAGATGCCGCCCAGGATGATGACCGGCATCATCAGCGCCAGCCAGGCGCGCTTGAAGGCCGGCCATAGCGGCAGGCGGCCTTCGCCGTCGCGCGTGCCCAGGCCATTGCGCCTGGCGTAGAGCCAGACGTAGAGCATCAGCGCCAGGCCGATCAGGATGCCGGGCATCACGCCGGCGATGAACAGCTCGCCGGTGGAGGTGTCGGTGGATACGGCGAACAGGATCATCGGGATGGACGGCGGGATGATCACCCCCAGCTCGGCCGCGCTGGCCTGCAGCGAGGCGGCGAAGGGCGCCGGGTAGCCGTGCCGGATCATGGCCGGGATCAGGATGGCGCCGACCGCGAAGGTGGTGGCCACGCTGGAGCCGGCCACGGCCGCGAAGATCATGCAGGTCAGCACGCAGGTGCAGGCCAGGCCGCCCTGGATGCCGCCCACCAGGCTCTTGGCGAACTCGACCATGCGTTCGGAAATGCCGCCGGCTTCCATCAGGTTGCCGGCCAGGATGAAGAAGGGAATCGCCACCAGCGGGTACTTGTCCAGCGCGGCGTATAGCTGCTGGGCCACCACCAGCCAGGGCAGGTTGGCGGCGCCGACCCCCGCCAGGCTGGCCAGTCCGATCGACACGGCGACCGGCACGGACAGCCCGAAGAAAATCAGCATCGAGACAATCATCAATTGGGACATGGCGTGATCTGCTTGGATTCGTTGCGAACGGGTCAGCCCTGCGCGTCGTTGCGCAAGGGGGCCTCGGCTTCTTCGCCGGCGCACCAGCGGGCCAGCACGGCGATGGCGGCCAGCGTGGCGCCGACCGGGATGGCCAGGTAGATCCAGGAGATCGAGATGTCCAGGCTGGGCACGTTCTGGAAACGCACGCGCCAGGTCATCTGGCCGCCGATCCAGGCCACGAAGCCCAGGAAGCCGGCGCAGATCAGGCCGATCAACGCCTCCAGCGCCCGGGGGGGGGGGGCGCCCCCCCCCGAGGGCCGCCCTTTTTAT